>JAOUAE010000086.1 GCA_029861085.1 Candidatus Nitrosopumilus sp.
TAGATGAGGGGGTAGATGTTCCTGATGCAGAATTAGGCATAATTATGAGTGGTACGGGTAGCGGAAGAGAACTGATACAGAGACTGGGTAGGATTCTAAGGCCAAAACAGGACGGTAGAAAAGCAAGACTGATTGAATTGATATCCAGGCATACACGAGAAACAAATATCAGCGCCAAAAGGATTACAGCGCTGAAAAAAAATTCTGCCTTTGATGACTATTCATCGTCATATGGGAATTGATTTGATGCCTGATAAAACGACAAATATGTTTGAGGTTATGTTCTAATGCTTCCATCTGAACTTTTGCGTACCAAGATTAGCAGGGGTAAAATAATACCGTTATTTTCTACTGGAAATTTTGGCAATGGATCTGATTATGAACTTGCAAACAAACTCGTTGTATTTTTTACAAATGCACAAAAAGCCAAACAATGCAAAGGTGATTTGCTACAAAAAATTGGACTGCTTGAATCCGAATACGATTACAAATTGGTAAGAGGATTATTTACGTTGTTAGAGCAACGTTGTATTTTTGGAAGATTAAATTCACTATCTACCATTGCAACTCCGATGCTCATACGGCAAAAATTGTTTGAAGAATCCTCCAAACAAGGATTGGCTTTATCTGATTCACAAAGACAAGGAATCATACGGCAAATTGCAAATCAGATGCATGTCTCATTTGATGATGTTGAAACCTTGATGTGGAGTGACAAAGATGAAAATCTTATCTTAACACAGTTTGATACTATCAATCCAAAAGATCTAATCTTATGGTATAATCTTTCATTATTTCAAACACTTCTTTTCAAATGTGCTGAATTGGAATTTTATGTAAAAGGTGGAGTGTACTGGAAACAAGTTTTACGTAATGTCAAAAGATATGGTCTGATGTATAATTTGGAATATCATTCAGAAGATAATGCAGATGAGGATTCAATAAAATGTGTTTTAGAAGGGCCCCTTAGTCTCTTTAAAATGACTGACAGATATGGGACGTCAATGGCCAAATTGTTGCCATCCATAGTAAGCACACCGATTTGGAAAATCAATGGCTCCATAGTGAAAAAGACGGATTCTGGGCAAAAAATTTACTCATTTGAACTATCAAGTGATAATACCGGGGATTTTCTTCGGTCGAGAATAGATCCTGAATATCAAAATGACGGTAATGCTGAAAATAATGACTATATTTTTGACAGTTCTATCGAGGCAGCATTTGCAAAAAAATTCTATCAGCATTTTAATCAAAATGAAAAGTTTGGATGGAAAATCTCTCGAGAACCCGACCCTTTGATTGCAGATGGCAAAGCAATGATTCCTGATTTTCTATTTGAAAGGTTTGGGAGGAAAGTATATTTTGAAATTGTGGGTTTTTGGACAAAAGAGTATCTTGAGAGAAAAGCTGCTAAGCTTAAAGTGTTGTTTTATAACAATGAGAAAAACAAAAACAACAAAAGCATTGACTTGTTGGTGGCAGTAAATTCTGATTTATCTTGTTCACAAATAGAAACAATTTCTAAAGACAGAGTTTTCACTTTTAAAAAAGATGTATCGATAAAACCTGTCTTGGAACATTTGAAGCAAATAGATGTTGAAATTACTGAGGAAAAGGCTGTCAACACCAAAATTAAATTAGATGAACATAGTTTGGATTTAATTTCTATAAAACAGATTGCTCAAGAATATGCTATTCCAGAAACAGCGGTATTGAAGATTCTCAAGACTGATTATCCAAATGAATATGTTGTAATTGGTTCATACTTGATTTCAAAAGAAAAAACCGTTATTGTAAACAATGTTCTTGATGGCATTACCAAATTCGTCCAAGCTTGTACGGTAATGACATCTAATAAAATTCCTGATTCATGTCATGCTGATTTGTTATCTAAATTAGGATATGATGTGATTTGGAATGATTTGAATCCTAATAATGCAACAATAACTAAAAAATAATTATGTCGATAAAAAAATGAAATGTTAATTTCACCATGTTCGAATGTAGCCAGCTTATATCAATTAGATTAAAATTTCATTCATCATATTCTGAATGATCACATTTTGGACAATAATATTCACTTTGTATGTTTTTTTGTTCATTACCGCGCCTCTTTTCAAGTGGATTTTTGATGTTCATTTCAATATTGCATTTTTTACAAATTCTCACACATTATGTTCAACATAACTATCTTTTAGTATTTTTAATTCAACAAGATCAGTATTCTGAATTTGTTCTTGGAATTGTAAGTTTTCATTATTGAAAATTACCCTGTATTTTTTATAACTATCCGATTTCAAAATGACATGAAATATGCCAAGGACTACATGAATACGCCGAGAACAATAAAACTCGAATCAAGCTTGGCTGATGTTCTTACAAAAATAATCGATGAGAAGAAAAGTAGATTGTTGGTAACTGAAAATAATGTCATAACTGGACTTGTGTCTGAAAAAGATTTGGGATATTTTCTCTTAACTGATACTACAGAAAGAAACCTTGATGAGATACCCTTATCTGAAATTATCAAAAAAATAATCTCTGTTGATGAAAAAACAGGACTTGATAAATGTGCAGAAATGATGTTGAAAAACAGTATTGGCTCATTGGTGGTCACTGCAAACAATGCATTTGTTGGAATTTTGACTAAAACTGATCTTGTGAGATATTTTACTAAAACACACCGTAATGAAAAAACTGTAGGTGAGTACATGTCTCCGTATTATGCTTGGCAGTATTCTGATACTCCTTTGTACAAAGTGGTACTGAAAATGATTGATGAGAGAATTTCCAGAGTCATACTTCGAAATCATGACGAAACACCTGTGGGAATAGTCACATTCAGAGATTTATTTGAATTAGCACTGAAACAAGGAAAATATGAAGACGTTCTTGATAATACGGATCCAGTGATATCTGTAATATTTCCAAGAAAAGGATTCATTTCAGATTCTGGTTTTGGGGGCAGTACAAAGGCAAATGAAATAATGAGTGAAGATATTATTTCTGTAAATTATGACGATGATTTGGCAGATACTGGAAAAATGCTTTTAGAGAAAAATATCAATGGAGCAGGAGTGTTGTCTGGGCATGGTAATATTATTGGAATTGTTAGTAAAACAGACATTGTTAAGGCTGTGGCATTTCTAAAATAACACGTTGATTTATGATGAGTTGTTTTAACTCTTCAATTTTTTTATACATGGATTAGGGTGGATATTTTCTATACTTTTGTTGTAGACAAGAGAGCCTGATTCCAAATCTTTAATTTAACGGTGTTCTTAATTCTTAGTTTTTTGGGCTTTCTTGTGTATGAGGTTTAATGCAAACAATACGCTTAATTTTGCCTATGTTTTATGCACTTTGTGATAAATCCTGAACTGATGACGTTACTTGAAAAAAATGATGTTTTAGATGTTCTGAAGGATTCAGTTGCATATCAAATGCAAAAAATTCACAATGTAGAAAAAACAAATGAAGGTCGAGACTGGTATCAAGAATTGCCAGAAATAGTGAGGGCAAAATTTGACAACTACAAATCTGATTATGGACATCTTTTCAGAATATTTGAGTTAGAACAGGAACAAATGAAAAATGAAATGAACAAAGGCTACTATTACTGGCGATTGCTGCTTTCTGCATGCAATACCTATAGAAATGATTTGGTAGAGTGTGATCAGCAGTTGAACCAAGAATTTAATCTAAAAGTGACAGAGGCCATTTCGGATAACGTAACACTCAATGAATGTATTGGAGTTTTAGACAAACACGTAGTCGAAAATTAGTGTTTTTTCCTTGTTACATTCATATTGAAAAATAACTGTTTCTAACGGCTAAGTAATTTTGACTTGATGACCAATCACCTTCTTTGGGATTTTTATCACCAGTCTTCCTTTTTGAAATTGTGCAGTTGTTTTCTTGTTGTCGATTTTTTCAGGTAGTGAGAGTGATTTTTTAAAATATTCAAACTTTGTAACATCACCTATCTGTTTTTCTGAATATTTCTCATTGAGTTTTGCTTCTACGTTGATGGTGTCTTCATCAAATGTTACCTTGATGTCTTTTTTGTTTACAAGTGGAAGATCAAATTCCAACACCCATTGATTGTCAAACTCTCTTAGACATGAAAGTGGAGAAAGAATCCTATGTTCAATATCGTCAAATAATGAATTGATCATCGGAGGTATTGTTGCAAATCTGAAATCATCATCATTACGCATGTGATCACCTGTAAATCTGTGGAGTCCTTGTCTTTTTTTCTTGCTGCTGCTGCAATGTCTGTATAGTTTCTTTCATTAGGTTTCTGTGCTGAATTCGAAGTTTGTCTATCTTATTTTCAATGTCTCTCGTGTCTATTTCGACATCTAAAATTTTTGCAAGTGTGACTATTGCAATAATTGATGCTTCTGGATCTGGAAAAAAAGGGTGGCATTCTGCATACAAGACAAGTGCGGGAATGTTCGTTTTTCTAAAAACTGAAATTATGGCAGCGTCGGTTCCAAAAATTGAACCGTTTAAAAATTTTGAAATTTGATTGTTATACAGTAAACCATCTAATGTGGAATGTGTTACCAATCCATAAATTTTTGGATTGCCCTTTTTCTGGTTAACTGTCTCCATTCCACTGACAATTACGATTTTTTTTATTGCATTTTTTTTACAAAATTCATTAATTGCAAGTGCAAATTTTTCTGCCAAATATTGGTCAAATGGCACATCTGAGATAATTACAAAAAGATTGTTTTTGTTGTAAGCTCTGATGGGGGATAAAATTTCCCCTTCTTCTACAAATAATGTTAACGGCAGATCTGGCATTTCGATCTCTCCGATCTGTTTCATCTTAAGATGATGTATGAGGTAAGATACTGAAAAAGTGCCTACGAGACCGTTACTTGGAAACCCTACAAGTAATGTATTTTCCTTTGTATTGTATTTTGCAATTTTCAAGTCATTATTACTCGTAATATCACAATTAAAAGAAAAACCCTGATTATCAAAAATGAATTTGGTAATGTATGTGTGAGAAGATTATTTGAATCAGAAAGAATGACTGAAGATTGTAAAACAAGGATCTCGAGATAGCAAATGGCAGATCTGACTGGGATTCCTAGATAACCAAATATTGTATTATCATAATGCGTACTTATGGACGAAATTGATGTGGAGATCTTGTGGACTTTGAAGCAAAGTGAATCTCACTATTTGAAAGAAATCGATATCAAGAAAAATAATCCGAAACTAACTGGCAATAATGAACTTGAATCTAAACTTCGATATTTGGAAGAAGGCAAATTTATTGAAGCAGTACCAGCTGTTTTTGGATATGGACATCTGCTAAAAAAAACTGGCAATGACTTGTTCTGGAATGGCAAATTAAAAAAACGAATCTTGAATCTTCTTTACATTTGTGATTATACATTATCTGATTTGAATAGACTCCTTTGTGATGACTCAGACAATGTTTCTAGAACTGTTCAACTTCTACTAGAAGAACCTTCATTATTAGTTGAAAGACATGGAGGTTCATCTGACGACGTCATACATTATACAATTACTTCTTTGGGGGAAACTTATGCTAATCCTAATTTTGTACAACGACTAACTGATGTTGAATCTTTTAGCCAAATCCATATTGGACAAATAAATGTCCAAAATTTTGAAACTAAAATAGATGAATTG
>JAOUAE010000087.1 GCA_029861085.1 Candidatus Nitrosopumilus sp.
ACTATAGCAATATTCAAAACTAATTCACCTTAGCGTATTCTAAAAGTTCTTTTCCATCAATTAATGGAATTCCATTTTGTTTTCCAAATTTTTCCGCTTTATCCACTGATAATGCAGTGTATGTTTCAGCATCCATCATTTCACAAATTGCAGTGACTGGAGTTAAACCAGCAACTTGAGCTAGATAAACAGACATTTCTGTATGTCCCTGACGTGCGGCCAACAAGCCTTTGGATGCAATCAATAATGGAACATGTCCGGGAGTTTTAAAAGAAGATGCAAATTTTTTCTGTTTATTTTCAACATTGAAAATTTTAGCCATTTCACTAATTGTTAAGGCTCTATCTTTATCAGTAATTCCAGTGTATGTTTGGTAATGATTTACAGATAATGAGAAGGTTGGATGATCACCATAAGGTGCTAATCCCATAATCATCTCTTTATTTGAAATTGAAGAATCAGAAAGAATTTCATGCATATATTGTAATTCAAGTGATGTTGCAAAATTATTATCAATTGCTATACATAATAATCCTCCAGCATGTTGACGCATTCTTGCAACATGCTCAGGTGTAACAAATTCTGCAGCTACTACCATATCAATTTCATTTTCTCGTCCAGCAGAATCAAATAATAGGACAAATTCGCCACGTTTCAAAGATTGTAACGCAGGCTCAAGAGACATAAGAAAAAAACTTGTTTATCTAATTATAAAGTTTACTATAAAATTGGTAATTACCACTTAAATGGTAAGTAATTGATTTTATTTTAAAATATATTTACCAAGTATGTCAGTTTCAATATTAACTTTATCTCCTACTTTTTTGGTATGGAAATTTGTAACATCAATGGTATGAGGAATTAATGAGACTGATGCGAGAGTTTTTTTAACATCAACAAGAGTTAAACTAATTCCATCTACTGCGATAGAGCCTTTTTTTACTACATATTTTGACAGTTTTTTAGGAACTTCAAACCAGACTTGAACTTCTTTAGGTTTTTTTAGGATTTTTTTAATTATTGCTACACCATCAACATGACCTAAAACAAAATGTCCTTCTAATCGTTCACCAGCTTTTAAACTTCGTTCAATATTTACAATTCCTCCAACTTTTAAATTTCCAAGATCTGTTTTTTTTGTCGTCTCTTCAATCATTTCAAAAATACAACTAGATTTTGAAAGTTTTGTTGCAGTAAGACAAACTCCATTCAAAGCAACACTTTGTCCAATCTTTAAGCCCTTTGTATGTTTTCCAAGATTAACAGTCATTTGAATAGCACTTCTATTTTTTGTGTTTTTAGAAATTTTTTCTACTTTACCGATTCCTTCAACAATACCAGTAAACATTAAATCACCTATAGATTATGTGTATAAAATCATTTAGGCATAGTGTAACCAAATTATTTTTCCACTTTATTATCAGGAAAACGATTCACGTAGTACCATAAGCCAATCCAAAATTCAATTTTTGTAAAAATCATTTGTACAATACAAATAATCAGGCATTAGATTTTTGAAATTCATCTTCACAAAATTGGTGAAAAACAGAACACTTGTTTTCTTTAGCATCATTTTTGATTTTTTCCATATCTTTGTTAAGAATGCCCTGGGCAGCTAAAAATGCATCATCGTGCATTTCCAATTTTTCAAATAGCCTGGATTTAGCAAGTGGTATTTCTTTTAATTTGGAATCAATTATTTGGGCTCTATCATAATAATAAATTGAATCTTCATAATTACCAAGATAGCTAAGGGAAATTGCCTTATTCATCAGCGCAGTTACATCGCTTGGATCTATCAAAAGAGATGTGTCATAGCATTCAAGAGCATTTTGATGTCGATTTAATTCATTAAGAGACAATCCCATGCTGTTTAGGGCCCAAACATCCTTTGAATTAGTTGAAAGGATTTGTTTACATAGATCTAAAACTTGTTCATATTGTTTTAAATTTTCAAGAGCAAAAATCTTATTTTTTAATGCATAAGTATCTAAATTTTTCACCTGCAGAACTTTATCACAATAAGTAATAGCCTCATCATATTTTTTTAAATAAATCAAAGACAATGAAATATTTTGTAGTGCAATCATGTCATTAGGTGTTTTTTCTAGCAATTTTTTACAATAGTTATACAGTTCATCATATTTTTCAACATTAAATAATCTAGTGATTATATTTGAAGGATCAAGTAAGTCAATCATTTTACAAGTTCTAAAAGTGCCTTTGCCTGTTTGAAATGAACCTCATCTATCATTTTTCCATCAACTGTAGTGGCACCTTTTCCTTTCTTAGTGGATTCATGATAGATTTTACAGACTTTTTCGGCCCACAAGATTTCACTTTTATTTGGATGAAACAATCTGTGCACAACAGAAATTTGATCTGGATGGATGACACTTTTCCCTGAATATCCAAGGCTTTTACCAATTTTGCAATCTTTTTCCAATCCTTTAGAATCTTTAAGATCTTGCCAAATTGCGTCAATCACTGCTACTCCAGCTGCATGCGCATCAACAGGTATTTTTCTTCTTGAATACTTAGAACCCTCAGAGTCTTTTGTGTATTCAACTCCCAAATCATTCAACAAATCAAAAACTCCAAAAACCACAGCAGAAACTCTTTTTCCAAATGATGCAATGTTAAACGTGTTAACTACTCCTTCAGATGATTCTATAGAAGGGATAATTTGGATTGGTTTTAGTTTGCGTGTATTTTCCAATTCAGATAATATTTTTTCAATTTTTTTCATCTCTTTTACATTGTTAACTTTAGGTATTACAATTCCATCAATTCCTTTTTGGACTATTTCTTTAAGATCCAGAGGAATTTTTCCTGAACTTGGAGAATTTGTTCTAACAAAAATTGAAGATTTGTATAATTTCCTTGCTTTTAATGCAGATTTGATTAGTTTTCGTGCGTTTATTTTTTCATTATCTGGAACAGAATCTTCTAAATCAAAACAAACAATATCAGCTTGGAGTATTTTTGCTTTTTCTAAGAATCTGGAATTATTTCCAGGTACAAAAATGAGACTTCGAAAAAGCTGAGTCATTAAATGACTAAACGCCTTCTGGCTTCATTAAGATTTTTCCGAACATTCCTTTTCCGTTTAACATTTTTGTGTGAGCCTCAGCTGCTTGTTCAAAGGTATAGGTTGAGTCAATTGCTGCTTTAATTTTTCCTTGACCCATCCAATAAAGAGCTTGATCAAGTTCGGCTTTGGTTCCTTGTGTTGAACCCAAGATGTTAGTTCCTTTAAAGAACACATGTCTGAGATCAGTCTTTGCGTTGTATCCAGTGGTTGCACCGCATGAAACAAGAGTTGCACCATACTTCAGTAATTGTAGTTGCTGATTCCAGTGTGTTTCACCAATGTGATCAAATGACAAATCAATTCCAGGTGCTTCACCTTTTCTTTTTGCAATTTCTTTTGAAATCTTATAGACTTCTTTACTCCAATCGTCTTTTCTGTGATCTACTGCATAATCTGCTCCAAGTTCTAGACATTTGTCTAGTTTGTCTGGACTTGCTGTTGCAATCACATCACAATTGTATAGTTTTGCGATTTGAATTCCAAAGCTTCCTACTCCAGAACCTCCACCCATTATCAAGACGGTTTGTCCAGGAGTAATTTTGGCTCTACCAACTAGCATGTGCCATGAAGTTAGAATAGTCATTGATGCTGCTGCTGCCTCATCATATGAGACCCCTTCAGGAATTTTTGAAACGTTTACTTCAGGAAGATGAGTTACTTCTTGAAATGCTCCCCAAGTTGGACCAGTTTGGAATCCCCAAATGGTTCTCTTAATACAATCAAATTCTCTACCGTCAGTACATGCTTTACAAACTCTACATGACATGTTAGAGTGAGAAACTACCCTATCTCCAACTTTAATATTTTTAACATCCTCTCCAACTGCTATTACATCTCCAGCTGCATCTGATCCAGATACATGTGGTAATGGAACAGCAACAGGGACTCCCCTCATACCCCAAATATCATTATAATTTAGAGCAGTGGATTTAACTTCAAAAACTACTTGATCTGATTTTGGTTTTGGATCATCTATATCCTGGACTTTGAGGATTTTAGCATAATTATCGTCTGGTGCGTATTCATTGTATACAACGGCTTTCATGTATTACCTTGATTTTTTGCATTATTATATTTTTTCTAGATTATATTCGGTTTATCTTAAAATCACGTTTAGGTTGCTGTGTAGAGAGCAATATTTGCTTTAATTGTTCATCATTGATCTGGCCGGGAATTTTTCCTTGAGTTGCCATCCCAATCAGATATTGTTCAACCATATCAGACAATTCAGGTTTGACCATTTTGATATTATTTAGTCTCATTCTAGCTTCCGGTGTAAGAACTTGTTTTAGGATTTGTTCCTTTTGTGCTGCTAATTCATGATTAGTATTATCATGAGGTGGTTCGTTAGATTCTGGAAAACTCATTTTAAATCTAAGAATATATTTTCAACAATGGATTTTCAACAATTAATTCTTTAAGAATTTCTGTTGATAATCTATCAAGTTTTTGCATTCCTTGTTTAGATATAATACGTCCTTTCTTCTCAACTTTTTCTACATAACCAAGCTTTTCTAATCCTTGAATTGCATTACGGATAATTGCACCACCAGCATCTTTATGATGAGCAGCCCCATATCCAGATGGTTTGCCACCACCATAATCATTTCTTAAAGCATTAACTCCAATTGGGCCATTAAGGTAAATTTTTCTCATAATTGAAGCACATCTAGTTTGCCACCATTCTCTATCTTGTGGTGGTTTATCTGCATGAGCTCCGGTTTTGACAAATGGAATCCATGAAGGCGCAAGAATGTCTTCATTCTTTAGAACATCTGCTAGTCTTCCTATCAATACATCTGCTGGTACATCGTATACCTTTGCCATAAAGTCAAAAAATCAATAATCGTCTTATAAATCATTGAGGTATAATTTTACGATAAGTATGCCCACACAAGTTACAAGAAATTCTGATCGACTTGACAGATGCTCGCCCTAAGCGAATTCTAGAATTAATTCCAGGTGCAATAAAGGATTTACATTTTTTGCAAAAAACCATTCTGAGATTATAAGGCATTCGAATTTTATGTCTAGTACTAATCCTTCGAGCAAGAAAAGCTTGCCGCTGAGAAAGTTCAGGATTTATTTTTGCATTAATAATTGCATTTTCAATAAGAATCTCCATTCTTTCCATTGCAATTTTTCTTACTGCAGGTTTCACAATAATCCCTAAAAGTACACCTAAAAATTGGTTTTCAAAATAATGAAAAAATGCAGTCAGCGGGATTCGAACCCGCGTCACAGGGTTGGAAACCCCGAATACTAACCAGGCTATACTATGACTGCAATAGAATGCAAATTTTATTTCCTACATAAAAATGGTTTTTTCGTACTCATAAAGCATCCTAGCAATTACAACATGTCCTTCATATGATTCATCACCAACAGAATAAAGATCTGTAATTTTATTTTCAACTAAATTAGAGAAATGTCCCTTTTGAAATCCTCCAAATACAATACACGTATTATCTGTAATCTCTCCAGCAATTTTTTCATATGTATTCTTGCTCCCATTTGTAGAAAAACCAATTATTTTTGATGGATTAATTTCATCAAGAAGATCCGAAAATGTTTGATCT
>JAOUAE010000088.1 GCA_029861085.1 Candidatus Nitrosopumilus sp.
CAACTATTATCAGTCCGATGAACAAGGACTCCTCTGGAAAACCACTTACATCCACTATGAAGAGCACCATTGAGAGACTAAGAACGTGGGATAGTAGAAGTAAGGTCAATGCATCTTCTGACAAAAACCTCAGACAAGCATTGAGTGAATTATCTACGTTAAAAGACAAACTTTCCCTTTCTGATGCTGTAATTGAAAAGGCATCATACATTTATAGAAAAGCATTGGAGAAAGGTCTTGTAAAAGGTCGTTCCATTTCAGCTCTGATTGCAGCTTCACTTTATGCTGCATGCAGAGACACTGAAACTCCTAGGACACTAAAAGATGTTGCAGATGCTGGAAACATTAAGAAAAAAGATATTTCGAGATGTTATAGGATATTGCATCAGGAATTAGAACTAAAAATGCCTGTGGTAGATCCAGTTCAGTGTGTTGCAAGAATTGCAAGCTCTATTGGAATTACAGAAAAGACCAAACGATTTGCAGTTAAAGTACTCAAAGACGCACAGGCACATGAGGAATCTGCAGGAAAAGATCCGATGGGATTGGCAGCGGCAGCGCTGTATTTGTCATGTGTCAAAAATGGTGAAGACAAGACCCAACGTGACATTGCAGAGGCTGCAAATGTCACTGAAGTAACAATTAGAAATAGATACAAAGGTCTGAGATTAGACCAAAATATGGATATGATGGGAGGTAAATGAGGAGATATGACTCAAACAAAACCTATAATTGCAATAGTCAATGTTGTGGCTTCTGCAACAATAGAGCAAAAATTAGATCTTGTAGATATAACAAAAAAATTCCCTGCAGTAGAATATCATCCCGAACAATTCCCAGGTGCAGTTTTTAGACTAAAAAACCCTAAAACCGCTACATTACTTTTTGGTTCGGGAAAGATGGTATGCACCGGAGCTAAATCGCAGGAATTAGCAGAAACTGCTGTATTTGAAGTGGTAAAAATATTGCGAAAAGGGAAAATCAAAATCAAAAATGATCCTATAGTCTCAATACAAAATATTGTTTCATCCATTAATCTTGGTGGTAAAGTTAACCTAGAACAGGCAGCCAGAACTCTTCCTAGAAGTATGTATGAACCCGAACAATTCCCAGGATTAATTCATAGGATGCTTGACCCGAAAACTGTAATTCTAATTTTTGCATCAGGCAAATTAGTTTGTGTTGGAGCCAAGCTTGAAAAAGATGTTCATCGCTCTGTAAATCAAATTCATGCTCTGCTTGAAGAAAAAGATTTGATGGTCTATGACTAGAATATTTTAAATTAAGAACTGTTTTTATCGTTCTGAAAAATAACTATTTTTATAAAAATATTACAAAATTAATAATACTCTTTGTGGATGTAACACCATTTCCAAATGTTTTCTGGCACTGCTTTCATTACTGCATGTCCCGTTTCTTCAAAGTGTCTTGTAGCATGTTTCCCAATTGATGAATCACAACAACCTACATGCCCACAAGTCAGGCACATTCTAAGTGCAACTACTGGAAGATGTTCTTTTTCACATTCTTTGCAATTTTTAGTATTTTGAGATATGTTTTTTTCTTGAAGGAAATGTTCGCATTCTTTTGGCATATCAGAATTTTTTTAAAGTATTTTTATATCTCTTTATGGATTCAATTATAACATCTTTGGCTTCTTTGGCTGTTTTCCAACCTAGTATCTCTACTTTTTTCCCTTCCAAATCTTTGTAAACTTGGAAAAAGTGGGCAATTTCTGAACGATTATGATCTTCAACATCTGTAATATCCGTAGTATGTAAATATCTGGGATCATTTGTTGCAACACAGATTATTTTATCATCTGATTCTCCATCATCCTTCATTTGAAGTAACCCTATAGGTCTTGCTTCAATTAATATTCCTGGGTATGTAGGACTTGTAACCAAAACTAATGCATCAAGTGGATCCCCGTCCTCTGATAATGTTTGGGGAACAAGACCATAGTCTCCTGGATAGTGAAATGGTGAGAATAATACCCTGTCGAGTTTTATCATATTGTGCTTTTTGTCATATTCGTATTTGTTCATAGAGCCTTTTGGAATCTCTATGATCACATTGATAATTTCTGGAACGTCTTTACCTGACTCTATATCGTGCCAAAAATTTTTACTCATTTTCTAGCTCTTCGTTTATGTATTCGGTATATGAATTCTCTGAAATAACCCCGTAATTTTGAATTCGGTGTAAATCTTTTACCTTGTTTAGTTATGTATTTTTGATGGCAAAAATTGCGGTGATTGTTGACTCTGTACGATCTTAAAGATATGGAATCAAAGTGGCAAAATGGGTTGTTTCAAAACTTGATGATAAAAGCCATCAAATCTCACTTGTTGATCCTATGGGGTTAGATTTGCCATTATTAGATAAAATGTACAAAGAAATGGAATGTCCCTCTGAAAAATTATAGAAACTACAAAAAATAATTAAAGAGGCAGATGGGTATGTCCCAATTACTCCGGAATACAATTACAGCATTTCTTCAGCATTAAAAAATACGTTGGATTATTTCTTGGAAGAATATTTTTTCAAACATCGGCCATCCTATCTTATTCTGTAGAGCCTTTTGGTGGCGTTGTTGCAGGAAATCATCTTCGTCAAATATTAGCAGAGATGGGTGCACCTACAATTCCATCACAATTTCCAATCTACAAGGTTCACGAAACATTTGATGTTGATGGAAAATTACTTGACAAAAATTATGAGAGACGATTCTCAAAATTCCTAGATGAGTTTGAATGGTATGTGTCCGCATTGGCAAAACAGAGAGAATCTGGGGTGCCTTATTGATTATGCCAAGTCATTGGTATTTGGAATTACCTTGAAGATTTTTACTGTGTAATCTCCTTGAAATATATTTACAAATTCTCCTGTATTTGAATCGAGATTTCTAACTCTAAATTTGTATTCATATGATCCGTCTCCTTTTACATCAACTTGTGCAAAATGTACAGGATCTTCTCCTTTGTAAAATTGAATTATTACTGGGTATCTTTCAACATAATCTGATGCCTCTCCTCTAACTGTGCCCCATGGAAGTTTATTTTCTTGAGGAATACTCATTGTGGTTATTGTTTTTTGCAAACTAATTTCACCATTAATTGGTGTAACGGAAATTTGGTTGGATTTGGCAGAAACATCCCCTGGAATCATCATTATTCCAAATATTGTCATAATTGACGCAATCAACAACACATTTGATTTTCCACTCATTTCATTATCTGTTTTTCAAAGCCATTTAAAAAATTTGTTACTAATTTGTCTCAATGATTTAATTATGATTCTTTTTTTAATTCACACCATATTTGTGAATCTATGATCAAAAAACCTACTACTAAATTAATTGTTATTTGAAAATAGTAAATTCAATTAGAATATGCTCTAGAATCTATGCATGCTATGTTACTTTTTTTAAATATTGGTCTAAAATCTTAATTTTTATTCATAATGCTACTTTCTAATCTCCGAGATGATATCTAACAATCTTTTTTTCTTTTCACTGTATATTTCATAATTTTTAACAAAATCTTTGTTGGCATACGTAATCAAATTTGTATCTAAATTTTCTCTATTTTTTAGAATTGTTTGTAATAGAATTTCTTTAGATGATTCAACCTTTAATTTAGTCTGGTTTATGTCCACAGTATCTATTTGCTTTCTAGATTTTAATAATTGCTATTGTTTTATACTGCTTTAAAATTTAGTCGATTTGGATATTTTCTTTTAACATGTGTTGGACAAGTTACGAACCAAATGCCAATTTCTATATTGTTACATAATTGAAAAATATACTATGTCCTAATTGGCAGCATTTTTCTTTGTACCCCATTTGAGGTTGAATTCTTTTTCAGTGATTGCAATTTTGGATTTACACTTTACACATCTACGCATTTTAGTACTTTTAGAATATCTCCAAACATGGGCTTCACTTATTTTATGGCAGTTCATATCTTTACCCTTTATCACTAGTATTTTATTCATAGCATTTAGATGTAAATTTGCCTGTGAGATACAAGTAAAGAAAAAACACAATACATTAATCAAAATAACTAGTAATAACATTCATGAGATTGGGGATTAAACTTCTAATAATTGGAATCATTGCAATTCTTGCACAGGTTTTTGGGAATCTTTTATTTTAAAATTAACTTGAATTATTTTGAGTACTAAAAATTACTATGATTCATACTATGTCATATTTTTATTAATCTTGGTTTCATGATTCATGCAAAAATAAAATCGATTGGAAATCTGACAATGTTTGTATTGTGAGTTGTCTATGCTGCTCATAGAATTTAATTTGTAATTTCTTCAGATCTCAATTTTACACTAAATATAAAAAAATCAACTTTTTGAAAGATTTTCTTTATTTCTCGTAATCTTATTTAGATCCATGCGAAATTCTTAAATCTAAAATTTCCGTATATTGTATGTGGCTACAAGAGATGATCTTAGAAATGATATTCTCAAAGTGACTGAAGAGCAGCAAAAACTAATGGAATTAAGAAAGTCGTTTCTAGGTTCCAAAAACAATGAAGATCAAATGAATGCATTTCGAATGACAACTCAGATTATGAAATATGAGGATTTTATTCGGGATACTGAAAAACAGCTTAGAACAATGGACTAACTTCATCTAGAAGTGTAATGTTTTTAGAATATTAGGTGGATCGGATGGAATTGATATCACAATGTCTCTTTTTTGTATTTCGTTGTAACTAAATATGTAAAGTTTGATAAATGATTAGTGATGTTAAAAGTAATTCCAAATGATCCTGATGTTTCTGAGATTGGGAAATTTCCTTGTACTTCATGTCATACAAATTGCTGCAAAGAGTATGTGATATTTGTTAATGCTCATGACATTTACCGACTTTCAGTTGGATTGGGATTGTCCCCTGAGAGTTTTCTTGAGATTTACGGTGCGAAGGATTATGATCTTGGAATAAATGTAAAAGAAGGTTTACTAGATCTTGCTTTAAAACAAAAAGATGGAAGATGTATGTTTCTTGAAGAATCTAAAGATGTATTTCGATGCACCGTAAACGACTTTAAACCAAGCGTCTGTAAATCATACCCCTTTCAAATAAAAAATGAAAAATTAGTTCAAATGAGTAGTAAAATATGCCCTGTTGAGTGGGATACGAAAGAATTTGAGGCTATGATGTCAACTCATCTCAAAAAAGATGAATATGAATGGAAGTTTTATGACGAACTTGTACTAGAATGGAATGCAAAATATTCGATAAAAAAACCACTATCTTCATTTTTGAAATTCATGCTTGATAAAGTGGTTTTGGAATTTGCAAAGTCTTGATAACTTATTTCATCTTTGAATGGTGTAAATTGTAATTCATGTTTCCTCTATTCGTTAGGTTGATATGTTTTCAAAATTTTATTTTTATAAAAAAGACTAGTAGCCTTCCTCTCCGGGGAAAAGAAGACACCAATAGTTTGCATTTGTTTTTGCAGATTTCTTTTGGCCTACTTTACATGGTCCAAATACATTCCCTGCAGCCAACTCTGATTGATAGTTTGGAACTCTTTGAATCTGCTTGACTATTGCAGGTGTTACAAAAAAAGAACGCACCTGTTGGTTATTCACATCAAATATCTCTACAGTGTCTATGACATTATAGTC
>JAOUAE010000089.1 GCA_029861085.1 Candidatus Nitrosopumilus sp.
TGATTTCATTAACGGTTTTACGCCTGCATTGATAATTCCTGTAAGTGTCCTTCCATAAGCATTAACAATTCCTACATATCTGATGTTATTTGATATTTGGATGATGCTCTGACATTTTTTTCTATAACTTATAATGGAATCTTTCCATTTTTCGGATGGGATCTTATTCATACTAAAAATTAGTTTGGAACTTGTTAATGATTATTACTGAATTAAAAGAAATAAAACATATTACGGAATGTATCAATGAACAGCCTACCTAACATTGTATAGAAGTGTGACTACGGGTGGAGTTGGACAAGCTGAAAAAATAAAAAAATTTAGATTCAAAATTGCTTAGTGATGCAATTCATACTTTTTACTCTTAAATTAAAAATGTATGATTTTCTTTAATTTCAATTTAGTATTAATTACTAATTCTTAGAAAAACAGTTTCAGATATAATTTAGTGTACGGTGTTTTCATCTGTGACTATCTTTTCAAAGTCCTTAAAATTAATTTCTTTATGTTTTATGTTGACAATATCTAATCTTGAATTTGTTTTAGAAAAAGCATCCAAATTTGCAATATCAAGATCCCTTTCAAATATTCTTAGAACATTTTTAATTTTTTCATAGTCACTTTCATCCAATTTTTTTATTGTTGCTCCTTTGCCCGTTGTCGTTCCTTGTTTTGTGTATATTATGCCCCCCACCATACCTGCTCCAAATAATTCACCAGGTTCGCCTAAATTCATCAAAACTCCATCTGACATGTATAATCCTGAATTAAATCCAGCTCCAAATGTCACCAGATTGCCACCTCTTGCCTGAGCCATCGCCCTTTCCATACAGCCCCTTCTGACTAGAATATCTACTCCATGACTGTAATTAGTTGATTGGTTGTTCTGTCCTACAAGTTCAGTAGCTAGGCCATCTATTACAAATTTTCCGCAATATCCTTTGTCGGCCAAGCCGTTTTCCGCATGTCCCTTTACTGTCCAAGTTCCATTAAAATTACAAAATGCCCCAAAAAAGTTACCCACGTTTCCCTCTACGGTCAGATTCAGATTTATGGGCTCTGAGAAACCAAAAACGCCAATTCTGTAGAGTGCCCGGGGATTTTTTATGGTTATGTTGCTTTCACCGTCTTCGATTTTTTTTCGAAGTATGGAGTTTGTCAGATTTTCATAAAGGATGGGGGCACTGGTAACATCTCCGAATTTTTCAATTGCTGCATTTTTCAAACCTTCTGGGATGGATACTTGGAATCTTTCATGTAGTTTTTTCTTTAGCAAATCAAATTCGTTCGAACCTGAACTTGTAGATGCGACATCATTTGCCAAAGCCCTTATTTCATCAATATCCAGTGTGTACATTTTAATTCCTGTAAAAGATTCTTGGTTTCCCGGGATGAGGTGTCTCTATTTTTGTTGTAGCTCCTACTACATCAAGTGCCGACAAATCAGTGGCCATTGCCCAAAATGGAGGTTGACCATTAGTCCCAGGATTATATCCTATGATGCCTTTTCTTGTCCCAAATTTATCGCGCACAATCGCAATCGAATCTGAAGTGGCAGCTATGTAAGTAAAGGGGCCGTCAGCCCTTGCTACAAATTCACGATGTGCTTTTTCTATGTCTCCATGTTTTAGAATTCTGCTTGCTAGAAAAACGGCGATAACTTCAGAGTCACTATCTGTATGAAATGTAAATCCTTCCAATTCTAATGAATCTCGTAACAGGTTATAATTTGTGATCTCTCCATTGTGAACTATTGCAATATCTGGCAGGATTGTAGTACTGAATGGATGAGTATTGTATGGAGTTACCCTGCTGCTTGTTGCAATTCTTAGATGGCCTATGCCATGAGAGCCATTCATTTTTCGTATGCCAAATTTTTTATCAAGGTCTTTGGCCAATCCAGTTTCTTTGAGTATCGTCATTTCGTTTTCAAAGCTAAAAAAGTGACATTCAGGATCTTGGTTAATTTTTTGTAAATTCTCAGATACATTTTCTGATGAGGACTTAACCTCATCGATGGCATAATCATATGTTCCTTCTTTTCTGAAATTTTTTATTTTGAAAGAATTCCCCATGTTACTTTTGTCAAATATTGCGATTCCAGCTCCATCCTGAGCTCTTATCTGCTGACTTTCCATCATATCTTGCAAAATTGAGCCTACTGGAGAATGACGCAGTTTATTATCATCCATCATGAGTCCACAAATTCCGCACATTTACTTTTCTCCTTCCATTACAAGGTTAATGATTTTCTGTTTTTCTTGTTGGTTAACTGAAATATTTTTTGTATTGATATACTCATCAAATATTTCCTCAACTATGTTTCTATAGGTTTTATCTACGCCTTCCAAAGGAATATCTCCTTGTATACTTGCCTTAATGCTGGATGTTCTAAAATCACTGGGAGATAAATTGTGAAAGTCACTGTATCCAACGGCTGCAGGAATACCTGTTAATTCACTTTTTGTGGCAATCATATGGTTGAAAATCTTTTGTGCTGTAATTTCTTCGTCAAAGAAATTTTCTGAATGATAACCAACTTTAGCAATCAAAAGACTGGTGTCATAGCCAATAATATCCGCACCCAACCCTGCCGCTTTTACCATCTTTCCTGCATTGTTTACATCGCCTGCAACAACTAAGCAGGCACCGTCATTTTCCTTTCCTCTGTAAAACTCGTTCATAGCTGATTTTGCATCGTGTATGACTGCAATTGCATGTTTTCCCTTATACTTTTCACTTTTTGTAATATCGTCTGTGTTCACTAGAATCCCATCAATACCTAATTCAAGCAATTTTGCTATATAGTGTGAAAAATCACCATCCACCTCAACTAGAATGGGACCGTCAAACTCCTTGCGAATTTTTTCAATTTTTTCCTCTGTTTTGACTCCAATGTATTCTAACACAATTCCGTCTGGGTCAGCTAGTTTGCTAATGTCATCCAATATCTGAAAGTGTGGATATTTCCTTTCATCACAAGGTTCATCTCTTGATATTAATCCAACAGTTGATCTGTTGTCATCTAAATAATCCAAGGCCAAATATAGAGCATCCTTTGAACTTTGAGACAAATCAAATTTGCCGTAAATCAGAATCGGTATTTTCAAAGATATTTTTTGATCTCCTTTTCGCCCAATCTTAGTTGTGAGTTTGATTTTCTCCCTATAAGGATCAAATGGAGGTCTGGACAATTGTGCACCGAGTGCAACAATGTATTCCCATAGGTTTCCTTCTTTTTCAGAACCACTTTTCCCTCTGATTGTTCTTACTACATCATCAGTAGACTCTTTTCTGGGTAAACCTGTATTGCAAAGCTCCAATATCGATTTTCTAATTAGGGCTTTTTCATTCAGTCTCAAATTTTTCCACCTTGAAAATTAAGAGCATTAATCGAATCATCTATTTTTGATTGGATCTTTGATACATGATTTGTTCCATCATAGAAAGGAAGTTCTGAAATTATACTGGTTAGTAAGTTATTTACTGAAATATCAGTCATTTCAATATCTTCAATCTTTTTCCTTCCTAGTGAGCCCGCAATATTTTGCAGTTCAATTTTTGTTGCTTTGACATAGTTGAAAATCCCCTCAGCACTTTTTTCCACATCAAGCTTCTCATGGGATCCTGTAATTCCAGCAGGACAGATATCTGTATGACATTCCTGAATTAAGGTACATCCCATTGCAAGTAAAAATCCAGTTCCAATTCCAACACCATCTGCCCCAAGAGCAATTATTTTGGCGATTCTTTCTGAATCCCAAATGCCACCGTTCACTAGTAGTTTGAAACCATCTTTGTCATGTATCTCATAGTAATCATTCATTGCATCTCGAATAGGATGTAGTGATGCTATGGTATTAATTCCAATATCTTCTCTGACTTCATATGGCGCAGCTCCGGTTCCCCCGACCAATCCATCAACAGTAGCACAGTCTGCATATGATTTTAGGATAATTTCCATATCATCATAAATTCGTGAGGCCCCAACTTTCACAATTATGGGGATTTCCCAGTTTGTTAACTCTCTAAGTTCAAGTACTTTTGCAACCAAATCTTCAGGCCCTAAAATATCCAGATGCCTTGATGGGGAATGGGCAGGTTTGTGTGGAAGTATTCCACGGTTTTCTGCAACCAGTTCTGTTACTTTGGATCCTGGAAGTATTCCTCCATGACCAATCTTTGCCCCCTGACCGATTTTTATCTCTATGCCATCAGCATTTAGAAGATAGGCAGGATCCTTCCAAAATCTACCCGACGCATATTGAACCACTAGTGGATATTCTCTAGTGAATAATTCATCAACATCTATCTCTTCCAAGTGATTTGCTCTTAGTAGCTTGTCCGTAAACTGTAAAATTGAATTCCAATGAGTTTTTGATAATTTTTCTCTGGATTTTTCTGTACCGTAAATTTCCCATGGTAACGCACCCCCCTCGCCGGTATTCATCAAGATTTTAATTCCATTTTTTGCAAGTCTGTTTAATGCAAGATGCATTGATATTTTTGCAGGTAGTTTTATTGAACCATAACTCATGCCACCTACTGAGAAAGGAACATCTGTTTTGATAATTTTTTTGGAGTATCGCCCTCCGATAATTAAGGAAGCATCAACATCGGAATAATCCTGTGTTGAATTTATTTTTGCATTGTTAATCATTATGTTTGAAAAATAATCATTTTGGGAATGTGCACCCAGACTTGCATAAGGGACTAGTCCATCTGCCGCTTTTTGTGCATCAAGTAGGAGACTTTTTAGATCAGCTACACGGCCCTCGTTTTTTACAACCTTGGCCATGTCCCATCGAAAATTCATAACATCTTTGGGTAATGGCATTTCTCTACGTTTTTTTATATTCCTATAAAAAGATTGGTTATTCTTACCAATTATTACCATTCATTACCAATAGAATTAAATACCCAGTCCAATTCTTTAAAAATGTGTACATCTCACAACAAAAGATTTTCGATGGTTTGAATTTAGAGAATAGTAATTTGCATAAAATAATCTTTGGTGAAAAATATGAGTAATGAATCAGACCAAAAAATTGCAAAAATAATTGAAGATATAAAAAAATCAGAAATTGAATGGGTAAGACTACAATTTTGCGATCCTTTTGGGGTATTACAACAAATTAGCATTGCCAGTGAGGACATAACTGAAGAGTCATTTTCCCAAGGGATGCCCCGACTTGATGGAAGTTCAATTAAAGGATTCAAAGAGATTTATGATTCAGACATGCTCTTAACTCCAGATCCTAATACTTTTGCAATAAATCCTGACTTTTTTGATATGGATTATAAAGAAAGAGAACAGACCAGTTATCGCACCAAGTCAGCACGTTTTTTTGTGAACATTCACGAAGGGTATTCTGGAAAACGCTATTCCAGGGATTCCAGATACATAGCAGAAAGGGGATGTGAGATTGCAAAAGAAATGGGTTTTGACAAGTGTTATTTTGGTCCAGAAGTTGAATTTTTTATATTTGACAAGATTGTTCTAGGTCCAAATCCAATGTCCACCATTAATTGGTCTGGAGGAACTGGTTACTCAATTGAGTCAAGAGAAGCACCATGGTCAACTGACAATGCAAGTGGTTATATGATTCCCGTAAAAGGTGGATATTTCCCAGCTCCGCCAGCTGA
>JAOUAE010000017.1 GCA_029861085.1 Candidatus Nitrosopumilus sp.
TCTTCACATTTCCAAAGTTTTAGATTCTCTGCGTCTAATTCTTTGAATCCTGATTCTCCTGACAAATATATTCTACAATTTTCTTTTCTGCCATTTTCTCCAACTACAAATGAACTCCAGGATGGATGTGTTTCTGGTAACCATTCTCTAAATGAATGATCGCAGTTTGCATTAACAAATTCTGTAAATTTATCTTGATTTTCTTCAATGAAACTATAACTTGGATTTGTACTTTTTTGCTTGTATAGATAATCCCATTTATCCAAACAGTGGTAATTTGGATTTGTCGCACTTGAAAATTCAATTAATGCTTTATCTTGTTGCAAGTAGACCGGAAATACAGTAATCCCACCAACTACAACAATGCATATAATAATTGAAATGAGTATCTTGTTCAATGTATAAAAAACAAAAATATCCTACTAAAATTCTTCTACAAATACTTTCTTTATCACTAAAATCTATTTTTTTTTCATTGAGTCAACCACGGCAACAACCGCAATCTTTAGAACAATTCATTGAATCAAACAAGATCCAATATGGCATCCAAAAAGGAACACAAACATCAAATGAATACATTGCAATCATTACACCCTCTGCATTAATCAAATAATCCTATTACAACCACAATTCAAAAAAAAAAACACAATCTATCCAACCCGAAAAATGTATCACAATCACAAACTTCTCTATTGGGAGGACATAAAGAGGAGTCATCTTTTCTATCATTGTGAGGAAAGAAAGGAAAAATGAGATATAGAATATTCCAAAATAGTCAGTTTCTAGGTACATTTTCAGACAGACTTGCATTTCATGAGGCATATGCAGGCGAGAACCCAAATTCACCAATCAAAGGTGACAAGATACGATGGGATGGAAAGAACTATGTCGTAAAATGGTACACAGAGCATGACTCCTCGACATTTGTGGAAAATGAATCCCACCAAAAAGAAAATGATTGGTTTGCAGATATCATTGTAGAAAAGACTGAGTGAAGACAACAAGAACCGTTTTAAAAATTGGAGGTATGAACTGTGCTGGATTTGTGAATGTTATCCAAAAGCACCTTTTGGATACTGATGGTGTAGAAAAATGTGAAGTAAATTTAGGGGCAGAAAAAGCAGTTTTAGAATATGATTCCCAAGTAACCGATATTGAAAGATTAGAACAGGCTGTAAAAGATGCAGGCTACAAGGTAGTCTATGAAAAATTAACTGCAAAAATTGAGGGTCTTACTGATGTAAGTGATGTGATAGGATTGGGAAACAAACTTGTGACAAATGCTGGAATAAAGCAAGTCTCTGTCAATTATGGAAATGGGCAAGTGGTGTTTGAATATAGTCCCTCCCTGCTTTCATTATCGGACATTAGAAAAATTCTCAAAGACAGCGGTTATGAAATTATCAGTGAGGACTTGGGTGCTTCATCTGAAGAAGTTGAGGCAAGAAAAACTAAAAGATTATTTTTCATTGGATTGACAATTGACATTCCTGTTATTTTGCTTGGACATTTCGGTGCCAACTTTTTGGGAGTTACATTTTCGGGATCAGACGAATCAGTTTACATCTCATTTGCATGTGCTAGTGCAATTCAGTTGTGGATAGGAAAGCGGTTCTACATTGGAGCATACAAAATGGCAAAAATGAAATCTGCAAACATGGATACTTTGATAGTTCTAGGAACTACAACTGCATATGTTTTCAGTGTAACCAATACGTTTCCTGCCCCCATATGGGAAAACATTCACAACGATGCATCAGTCATGGTAATTGTCTTTATTCTACTTAGAAAGTATCTTGAAAACAAAATAAAAGGAAAGGCTTCATTTACAATCCGAAAGTTACTGGAACTACAACCAAAAATGACCACTGTCCGAAAAAAAGGAAGTGAAGACGAGGAACAAGTATCTGTGGAACTTTTACAGCCGGGTGATGTGATGGTTGTAAGGCCTGGTGAAAAAATTCCTGTGGATTCCAAAGTAATTGAAGGAAATTCTGCAGTAGATAAATCTATGGTTACTGGAGAATCTATGTCTGTGACCAAGAAAATCGGTGATTCTGTTATTGGAGGTACAATTAATCGTGAAGGCTCTCTAGTTTTGCAGGCAACAAAGGTGGGCAGTGATACTTTTCTTTCTCAAGTGGTAGGATTGGTAGAGGATGCCATGAGAAAAAAACTTCCCATGCAGCAATTGGTAGACAAGGTTGCAGGAAAATTTGCCTTTGTCATTATCGGGGTTGCAGTCATAACTTTTCTATCGTGGTTCCTCTTTGGTTCTCCTGGTTTGATTATGGGGCACTGATCCCAACGGTTGTGGTACTGGTGGTCGCATGTCCTTGTGCATTGGGCTTGGTAACTCCAACTGCAGTAATGGTGGGAATGGGCAAGGCGGCACAACATGGAGTTATATTCAAAGGAGGCGAAAGTCTTGAATTACTAGGAAAAGTCAACACTGTAGCTTTTGATAAAACTGGCACACTAACTGAAGGAAAACCCCCAGTCACGGATGTTGTATTGGTAAACAAAATTACATTAATTGGAAAAGACACAAGTTCAGATTCAGCAGAACCTCCGGTTTTAGAGGTTGCTTCTATTGCAGAAAGAAAATCGGAGCATCCACTTGCACGCTCCATAGTGCAAAAAACAAAGGATCTTGGTCTTACAATAGGTGAGCCTTCGTTATTCATTGCAGTTCCTGGAAAAGGAGTAAAGGCAAAATTCAATGATCAAAAAATTCTGGTTGGTAGCACAACCCTGATGGAGAAGGAAGGAATCAACACGACAAAATCCCAAGAAACCATACAAAAACTGCAAAATAAAGGAAAGACCATTTCTCTTGTTGCCATTGAAAAAGAACTGGTAGGTATTATTGCATTATCGGATGCCCCAAAACCAAGTGCAAAACCGATGGTTGAAAAACTACTCAGGAAAAATATCCAGGTGATAATGCTTACAGGTGATAATCAGCAAACAGCATCAATCATAGCAAAGGAATTGGGCATCAAGGAAACCCTTGCAAATCTGATGCCTTCTGACAAAGTAGACGCAATTGAAGAATTGCAAAAGAATGGAAAGATAGTTGCAATGGTAGGGGATGGAATAAACGATGCTCCTGCTCTTACAAAGTCTGATGTATGTATAGCAATCGGAAGCGGAACTGATGTGGCATTGGAGGCTGGAAACATAGTTCTAATTCGGGATGATCTTACGGATGTAGTATCTGCAATTGACATATGCAGAAAAACACTTGGGAAGATAAAACAGAATTTGGTTTACGCATTTGTTTATAATGCAGCACTCATACCTGTCGCAGGCTTGGGACTTCTTTATCCCGCATTGGCAGGTCTTGCAATGGCTGCAAGTTCCGTATCAGTTGTGTCAAGCTCATTATTGTTAAAAAGATGGAAGCCCCAAAGTTAGGTCATGTTTGGTATGTCTTATCTATGTGTCAGTACATTGTAAAATTAAAAGACCCGTGTGGACTTTTTTTATTTAATGAAGTTTCCTGCCCTGTGAGAAGCACATTCTTCTAATAATGTACCATTATTGTCCTGAATCTTGCATCCACAGGGGAAGATCACATACACCGTAATATTATTTTCAAAAATGGAGATAAAAGAAAGTCGTCATAATATTATGAATTCAATATACGGTTATAGTCAATCAAGATAACTATAAAATCTATAAAACATCATAATTTGGATTTCCTATATAGAAAATCTAGATAACCCATATTTTTTCATAGGATGTATGGCAAAACGAAGACGCCAAGACAAAATAGAACAAGGGATCTGTTTTTTGGATTTTCTGGAAAAAATAGATGAAAAATTTGAAAGATAATTTCAGACAATATTGGTTTTTTTATTATTAAAAGTAATCTTGACTTGTTACACCACTAAAATTCAAACTCAAATTAGTTCAAATCCAAGGATCACATATGCCATTTGTAGGTTGAATATGATGCAGATGTATGAAACTTTGATGTTATTAAAAGAAGTTTAATTTTTTTCTTTCAAATAGACAATTTGATATTTATGTAATGTTTATTGTTAATTTGTATGGCAAAATCCAAAATAGCGGAGAAAAAACCATCTAAGAAAAAACCAACAGTCAAAAAGACGACAGTGAAAAAAACTGTTGAAAAGAAGGTGGCAGCCAAGAAAAAATCAACCGTCAAAAAGATTACTCATGTAGAGCCTGATTATGATGAACTTTTTAAAAAAATTGCAGACATTGAGAAAAAGATAATGCTACTTGAAAATTAATTCTTTATTTCATTTGTAAACACTACTCTATAATCAATAAATCCAATTTTGATTCATATTGATTCAAATCCTGATGTATCTAGTCTTAGGCCATTTACAGGCAAGAATGTATGTATGTATGATTTCACATTGTTCTTAATTCAAAACAAGAGGATGTGTATATTGTGATTTGATGAGGGATCGACAGTTAGATATTTGAGATTTGTTAATTATGGATAAATGTCGACATGGAATTGCAAGAAATGTGATATGCCGTTAACAACGATGGATATCGGGTCTACAATGAAATGGCCACATTGTGGGAAATTTATAGTTCAGATTTCTGATTAGCATGAAGTTCTGCATTTAATCTCTTAGGCTGGAATCAAAATCAAGACAAGTTAGTGTTCCTCTTGATCAAGCCGAGACTTTTTATACAAAGTATGGGAATCAAACTAATTTTGTAAGGCTCTATTATGGAACTAATTTGATCACTAAAGTAAATCCAATCTTACCTGTTCATATCTAACAGTTTGAGGGAATCCCTCTAAATCAAAAATTTAATGTTGATTGGTATTCCGAAAAATTCAAAAAATAACTTGGTTAAAATTACGGTGTGCTTGAATCTCAAATAAGCATGGCTGAACCAACTACTACCTACATCAATTTTGTTTACTGTGAATTAGAGGACACATGGAAACAAATCAGCAAAGATAACTCTGATTCAGATGTTTATGAAGCCACAGAAGATAACGCAAAAATAAACGTGCGACTATTTTCAGAAAAAAAGATCCCTTACTATATGAAAAAAGGATCCAAAATAACAATAAAAGATCACATGTTAAAGTTCAACAAATCTGATTTTAATAAATAATCTTTATTTTGATACTATTCAATTTTCTAAGATTGTTCTTCTAATTCTGTTTTTATCCTCTTATGATGTTCATGAAAATATTCTCATCTTCAATGATCTCAAAAATGGATAAAGAAAGCAATCTCGAAAAATTGTTATTCTAGAGCAAATCGAGTTAAGAAGAAACATTATTGCAAAGATAAAAGTTAGATGCAAAAATTAAACAGATATTGCAAGAACATTGGGCAAACCTGAACGGTCTAAAGATAAGATATCTTGAATCGGGAAAAGGCAATGACCGACATATTTTGTTTATTCATGGGCTTGGTTCTTCAGCTGACAGATGGGGGAATATTCCTAAATCTTTATCTGCAAACTTTCATACAATTTCGATTGACCTGCCTGGTTTTGGTGAAAGTGATAAACCCCTATCAATAGATTATACAATTAAAACCTTTAGGGATGTTGTCATAGATTTCCTGAACTTGCTTGCACTCAATGATATGACAAGTATTGTGGGTCATTCCTTAGGTGGATATGTTGCATCAGAAGTCACCATGCAAAATAAAACTAATGTGGAAAGACTGGTCCTAATAGATTCCTCTGGATTTCTAAAAAAGCCCACACCCTTGTTAGAAAAATATCTTAGTGTAGCGATGAATCCCACAAATGTCAATGTGAGAAATATTTTTGAGCAGATGGTTTCTGATGGTACAAAAATCCCTTTAAAACTAGTTGAAAGTTTTATCAAAAGAATAAATTTGCCAAATGCAAAATATGCATTCAGGTCAACCCTTCAAAATAGTACCAATACTCAGATAAAACTTGATAAACTAAAATTAATGGACAGTATTCCAACCTTAATTATTTGGGGAGTTGAAGATAGGGTGATTCCTCTCCAGCATTCAGAACTCTTCAAAAAATCTATTTCTAATTCACATGTTGAAATAATTCAGGATGCAGGACATGCGCCATTTACTGAAAAACCCGAACAAGTAAGTGAATTAATCCGTAATTTCTTAACATGAATATCTGAAATTTTCTGATTTACAAATCATTGGGTTATTGAAAGACTTGAAAATATGTAAATAATCTAATGTTCGATCCTCTTCTATTCTTTTCGTAATCTTATCTGATATTCTGAAAAAATTGATTGAATTCATTAATAGTAATCCTTTTTCGTTTTTTTAACATTGTCCTATATAGTTAGAATTTATTATCTTATTTTGCCTACAGATATGGAAAAACAAGTCTTAGAACGAAAACATAATCCCGAATCATTTAATCGGGAAACAGTTCTGTTGGCTACATGCGAAATCTTACAAAACTAACTCTTTTCTTTTGTATCGGAATTTTATAATTTTAAAAAATAATGTGTGGAACCAAGACAAGGACAATTTAACACCATCCTAGTAATGTTAGATCTATTTACCTATCATCTAATCTTAATTGAATTTTTTAATCATTCTCGTCTTGTTTTCTGTGATCTAATCAATTAAATTACAAAAAATTCTACTATTCATTAATTCCAATGGACACCGATGAAGCAATTAACACAAGACGTGCAATAAAAAAATTTGATAATACCCACAAAATGACCCCTCAACAAGTCAGTTCTTTGATAGATCTTGCAATTCGTTCCCCTACAAGCTACAACCAACAAAATTGGAGATTCATCACAGTCACTGATCAATCAGTTAAAGATCAAATTAGCAAAGCTGCACGTGGTCAACCTCAACCATCTGATGGCTCTTTGGTGATTATCTTATGTGGAAACATGAATGCATGGAAAGAAGATCCTTTCAGATATTGGAAAAACTCTACTTTGGAAAAACAAGAACATGTAAAAAATGCCATGCACACAAAATATGCTGATAGTCCTCAAAATCAACGTGATGAGGCAATTCGCTCTTGTGGATTTGCAGGACAAACAATAATGCTTGCTGCTAGGCATATGGGTCTTGATTCATGCCCTATGGGTGGTTTTGAATATGATGAATTGGCAAAAATAATAAATTTGCCAGATGATCATCTGATCGTTTTAATGATAGTTGTTGGAAAAGCAGCAGAATCTGCAAATCCACGTGGTGGTCAATTGCCTTTGAATGAAGTGGTCTTTGAAAACAAATTCTAAAACTCTAATACTTTGTAATGTATGGAATAATCATTGGATTATGAAAATTTTTGCTCGCAAATTCTAGACGTAGATCCCCGCATTAGATTTGCTACAGTTTATGATGAATGGGCAGTTCGTATAGGGGGTGGGATGAGAGACGGTGTGAAAAATTTACTTTCAGAACATGCGGAAAATGAGCTAGTTAACATATTCATACTTGATTGGAAGGCACGTAAGGATATGTCCAAATGGCTTGGCAAAACCAAATACACCTTAGGGGAGTATGACAAGGTTAAGCGCTTTTCATTTTATCTGGGCGATGACCATTTACTTCTTGTGAGTACCGAAAAAGATTGTGAAACTAACATGGTAGTTGATGAGGTGATAAAACTTTATTACAAAAACCAAAACTAAATGGTCTGCTCTCTTGTGGATAAATGACTTGAATCTTTTTATGAGTAAACATTGAGTTATAATCATGGAATTAAAGTCGGAAAAATCCATTAAGGAATATCTGAAAACTTTACCTGATGACACTATAATCAAATATTATCTTGATGTGGAGTATAGTCCATTTCCTATATTGCTAATTGAAGAATACACTAGACGGTTTAAACGTAAAACTAAAGATGAAATTATCAAAGATCTAAAATTCCAAACACGTCTTGCTCACAAGAAGACTCGTGAACTAGGAGAGATGGCAAAAAAACACAAACTAGTTGATGATGTAACAAGGCAAAAATCTGATGAGATTATTAAACATGCAAAGAAAAAAGGATACACAATAAGTGAAAAAATAGTCTTAAAGGGCAGTGTTTTGGGCTCTCGATTAAAAAAGAAAACTAAATCCAGTATAAAATCCGGACTTGACGCTGGAAAAAAACTAAAAACTTCTTCTCATAAAGATTTGGATTTATTAAAAAAACTTAATGACTTACAAAAAGCAGGGATTATCACCAACAAGGAATTTCAAGAAAAAAAGAAAAAAATCCTCTCTAAAATTTAGTTTCTATTTTTTCAGTGGAAAGTGTGTTGTAATAAATATAACAGCTGTCTCAATGGTTTCAAAATAGAGCAATTACATATGCATTTTTTATGATTAAAGTAAGATTGAATCAATCCCCATGTCCATTACACATGACTTATTGTTTGTTTTTTATTTTCATTGCATTTTTTCCAGTTCTTTCTTAATTACATTCTTGGTTTATTTTTCTTTGAAAATAACTTTTTTATGAATTTCTTAAATATCATGATTTTCTAGATGAACGATGAGTCGTGAGGATTTTGACTATTCTTCTATTTTGATTCAAGATGTTATGACAAGGGTGTTGATCACCGTAAATTCTACTACCACTGCATTACAAATTGCAAAAATGATGGATCAGGGTGGTGTAGGCGCAATTTTTGTCAAAGAAAATGATCATCCTGTGGGCGTTGTGACTGATAGGGATTTTGCAATAAAGATTGCTGCAAATAATCTTTCATTTGATACTCCTGCTGAAAAAATAATGTCCTCTCCCCTAGTTACAATAAATCACAACGAGCTAATTTCTGCAGCAGCAGAAAGAATGACTAGCAAAAAAATTCGAAAGCTTGCAGTAACTGAAAATGGCAAGATTGTTGGTGTGGTCACCGCTACTGATTTAGTTACACAGCTAGCAAAATAACTAAAACGTTTTTGTTTTTCTAAGAAACACTGTAACTGATGCCATGTAGAATCCTGTTGCAATAATTTCTGAAATTAGTGATGCCAAATATGGCTCCATTCCAATTTCAAGAAAATAATATAGCGTTGGCCATCTTATTCCGAGATATACTATCTCTCCTACCCCAAATGATGAAATCAAAGCCAGCAATTCCCTTTTCATCAAATTTGATTTCATGGACTTGTACCGATCTTTATTATCAAAATAAAATAACACCGAAAAAATTCCAAAATAGATTATGTATCCAATAACTATTGTGATTGTTGTATTGAGATAATTTTCATGCTCTGCTAGCAGTTGAGCAGCTACTGCAGATAATGATGCTGAAATAATAAAACATATCAGAAAATTTCTGTTAATTTGTAGTATCTGTGGATTTAACTTCATGGTTGGCCTCTTTGAAAACTAATATTTTACATCGTCTGATAAATCAAACTATGAAAAAGAGATGTCAGTGGGCAAAAGATGAGCCAAACATTGCCTATCATGATAAGGAATGGGGACGACCACAACATGATGATCAAAAATTATTTGAATTTTTAATATTGGAAGGGGCACAAGCTGGTTTATCATGGACTACTATTCTCAAACGTAGAAAGGGCTATGGGGTAGCATTTTCTGGTTTTGATGTTGAAAAAGTCTCAAAATATACTCAAAAACACGTAGAAAAACTGCTAAAAGATGAGTCAATTATTCGTAATAAACTCAAAGTGAATTCTGCAATAAATAATGCAAAACAGTTTCTCAAAATACGGGAAGAATTTGGCTCTTTTGATAAATATCTGTGGGGATTCGTTAATTATAAGCAAATCAAAAACAACTTCAATAAATTGTCTGAAATACCTGCATCAACTGAAATTTCAGAAAAACTAAGCAAAGATCTTAAAAAACGTGGATTTAATTTCGTTGGTCCTACCATTTGTTATGCGTTAATGCAAGCAATAGGAATGGTAAATGATCATACTTCTGAATGTTTTTTGCATCGCAAATAATTTTTAAGGTAGATTGTTTTTGTTTAAACATGGCTGAGGGAAAATTCGCGACATCTGTATCTTGTATGGATGGAAGAATACAGATACCCTTAGCAAAGTGGATTAAAGAAAATCATTCAATTGATTTTGTTGATGTAATTACTGAGCCTGGAATTGATAGAATGGTGGCAGAAAATTTGGATCTTGAATCAATTAAAAATAAAGTTGGCATTTCAATTAACGCCCATAAATCTGATCTGATTGTAGTGTCCGGTCATTATGATTGTGCTGGAAATCCGGTGTCTGATGAAGAGCATATTTCACAAATCAGAAAAGGAGTTGAAGTTATTTCTTCTTGGGGTTTGAATGTAAAAGTAGTTGGTATTTGGGTTGATGATTCTTGGAATGTAAATGTTCTGTAATTGTCTAAACTTTATGAAATTAGGATTGTTATTTAAAATTCAAATTTTTCTTTTGTAGAATAACTAATGCATTTGTAAATCGGATGATGAAAATTTTTAGGATTACATTTGCAATCATGCCTCATATTCTTACTCCAAAAATTTTAGGTTATATGTCTGATTTTTACATATTTTTTTAGTGTAATGAATGCAAAAATGTCTCAATTTTCTAAGACGGCAGGACCTGGAATATTATTTGCATGTACTGCAATAGGTGTATCTCATTTAGTACAGTCAACTCGAGCAGGAGCAGACTTTGGTTTGATGATTTTAGGATTTGTAATTTTAGTAACTCTATTGAAATATCCTTTTTTTGAGTATGGGTCTCGTTATGCAAATTCTACACAAACAAGTATCATTGATGGTTACAAGAAACTTGGCAAGCCTGCATTATGGTTGTATTTTTTGCTAACTATCGCATCGATGTTTTTTGTAACAGGAGCTGTAGGCTTTGTAACAGCTGGCTTTTTTGAAAATCTTTTTGGAATTGATTTTCTTGGAGAATGGACGGTGATACTTTTGTTTGCAGTATGTGTTGGAATCTTGGCAATTGGAAAATACAACGTCCTTGATAGTCTAATCAAAATAATTGCTATTGTTTTATTGGTTTCTACTGTTTCTGCCTTTTTACTTACTCTGTATAGTGGTCCTATAGAACCAGTACCTGGATTTGAACCAAAAGATCTTTTGGATGTGTCTGGAATTTTTTTCTTACTTGCATTGATGGGGTGGATGCCTACTGCCATCGATCTTTCCAGCTGGAATAGCTTGTGGACACTGGAAAGAATGAAGCAAACGAATTACAAGCCAAAACTAAAAGAAACCTTATTTGAATTCAGATTGGCGTATCTGATCACAGGAATCCTTGCTGTGATGTTTGTTACACTTGGATCTTACATTTTTTATGGTTCTGGTGAGACATTGCCCAACAACAATTCTCTTTTTGCACATGAAATAGTAACGTTATACACTCAAACCATTGGAGATTGGAGTTATATCATAATTGCAGCGTCTGCATTCACTGTGATGTTTGGAACAATCATAGCAGTCTTTGACGGATATTCAAGGTCATTGCAAAGAACAGTGGAATTAATTTTTACAAAAAAAGAGAAAAAAATACGCACAAAATTTCGTACATTTTACATTATTTTCTTAATTGTCATTTCAAGTGGCTCCCTAGTAGTAATATTTCAATTTGAAAATAATTTCAAAGAATTAGTTGATTTTGCAACTGTTTTGTCATTTGTAATAGCTCCTGTGATTGCAATTTTCAATTTTAGACTGGTTACCGGAAAATTCCTTGAGAAAGAACATCAGCCCTCTTTTGGATTAAAAGTTCTGAGCGCATCTGGAATAGTTTTTCTTATTGGATTTGCAATTGTGTTTACAGTGCTGAAATTCGGTCCTAATTTCAGCAAGTTTTTTTAATATGGAAAATTACGTAAAACTATGAAAATTTCACCTAAGATGAGAAAATCTCTTAATGATCAAGTAACACTAGAAGCATCTGCATCAAGTAGCTATCTTGCAATGGCCTCCTGGTGTGAAGTTACAGGATATCAGGGTTCTGCAAATTATTTTTACATGCAATCTGATGAGGAGAGAACTCATATGTTGAAAATCATTCATTATCTAAACGATATGGGGGCAGTTGCAAGTATCTCTGCAATCAAAGCGCCTGTAATCTCATACAAATCTCTTGAGGGACTAATCAAAACTGCATTGAAAAACGAACAGGCAGTAACTAAAGCAATTCACACAATGGTAGATATTGCACAAAAAGAAAAGGATCATTCCACCTATGCATTTCTAGAATGGTTTGTCAATGAGCAAGTTCAAGAAGAAACAAAATTTGAAACTGTCTTGCAAAAATTTGATCTGATTGGCAGAGACAAGTTGGCAATTAATGAGATTGATAAAATTCTAGCAATGGATGCTGCGACACCTGATGATACTGTTGCCTAGGAATCATGATGTCTCTAAAATAATTAATACCTCATTATTTCCAGTCATTTCATGACAGTTATTGTGACCAGAAAACCTGGTGGTATTACTCAGTTATTCAACACTGAAACTGGCAAGGTTACTTACAAGTGTAAAGCAGAATCCGCATATATGCAAATTGAAGCCTTTGGTGGAATTGTACAATTTAATCAAAAAGGTGCAATTGCAACTGTTACTGGCCATATAACATCCCTTGAATCATGTGATGTGATTAAGAAAGGCCATCCCAACTACAAAGATGCATTATCTGCAATCATTTTGGCACACAAAGAGTTTGCCCAAAATGTTTCTAATGAATATCAAAACAAAATCCAAGAATTAGAAAATAAATTGTCTGGTCTCTAACTTTTAAATTCCGTACATTTACATCCACGTACTAGGCATTTTCCATTTCCATCACTGTGTATTGAATTATCGTGGTAACATCCAATTTTTTTATTATTGCATTGCATATTGAGGTGTCTCTTTTAAACTAGAATTAGTTTGTTTTTTTAATTTAACCGTAAATCATACAGTGCTCGCATTCACAAACTTTTTGTTCTTTTGATTTTTTTAGGCATTTTTTATGCTGACCTGCTTGACACTGAACACAGATCTCTTCAATATTCTCCACGCTTGTATATTTTTTTGATTGGTCAAAGCCAAACCCTCCATCTTGTGGTCCTACCATGCATGTACTGCATTGATGTTCTATTTTTACTTCTCTAATTGATTGCAGATCTTATTGTATCTTGTAGTATTTTTTTGTGTGTTTCAATAATTCCTCTTATTTCAAATGTATCTACATATCCTCCGGCTGATGCACGGGTTGCTTTTAGCAGATAATGTAAAGACCCCTCTTCAATTTTCCCAACATAGTATCCGTAAAGAAAATCTACTTCATTGTCACACTTCCAAATCTGTTTAATGGCTGGAAATGTCTGTTTTATCTCAGTTGGTATCTCTTGAATTCTTCTTTGAATGTATTGATCAAGTGACTTCCTAATTGTTGAATCTTGCAGCAATCTAGATTTTGTTGTATGATCTTACTTTTTAGTCCTTTTTTTCCTTATCTGTTTTTTCTTTTCCTGGCTTATCCCACATGTGCATAGTTCCTCTAATCATAAAAGATCCTACTATTATGGCAACCAATCCTCCAACTATGAATAAAAAGAATTTTCCAATATCTTTGATGCTTGCCATTACTACTGATCCTTATCTGTCTAATTATAATTGTCTGAGGATATCAATTAGATTCAATAGTGAGTTTGAAATTTTCTTGTCATATGTCTAAGATTAAGCAGGTTGTTGCCTGGATTGCAATCGCTGGAAGTGTAGTTGGCTTTTTCTTCTTTTCTATAGAAATGGCTGAAATTATGCGATGATTGTGAAAACTAAATACGTTCTATTTCTTTAAATAATAACATTGATAATCACTCAAGAAATTAAGGACTTTTTGAATTTACAAAAACTTGGTTATGTTGCAACTGTTTCATCTGATGGCAAACCAAACATTTCTCCAAAGGGCACCATCATTGGTTGGACCTCTAAAACACTGGCATTTGCAGATATTCGCTCACCTGACACAATGAAGAATCTCCAAGATAATCCTAATGTTGAAATCAATGTAATTGATCCTCTTCTTCGCAAGGGCTACTTGTTTCAGGGTGTAACTAAAACTATTGTGAATGGGGACACTTTTGAGGCAATACTGAACTATTATAGAATTAATGGCATCAAAAGTCCAATTAACTCAATTGTATTAGTTGATGTTTCAAATGTATCTACAGTAACTTCTCCTTTGTATGATATGGGCGTTTCCGAACAAGCAATAAAATCAAAATGGCAAAAGCATTTTACAGATCTATGATTTGTCTGTAAGGTTTGTAGTTGATTTCAGTTTTTCTAAATCTTTTTTAGTTTTTTCGTGTTCTTCTTTTTCTTTTTCTAGTGATAATTGAACTGTTTCCAATTCTTTTAATGTTGTGTTGAGTTTTGATTTTAATGAACCTACAACTGCACTTGCAGCTTCAATTATGCCTGCAGAACTTTTTGTATCATTATTTTCGCCCTCAATGAATTCTTTTTCAGAAGGAGTTAGAATACTTGTATCTTCGAAATGATCTTTTTTTTCTAATTCTTCTTTTGCATTGTACAATCTAGAGTTTGCCTCGTCTAGTTCTTTTTCAACTTCAACTTGTTGTTTTCTTATGCTGTGGAGTGTAGACTGTTCCTGTATGATCTGTTCTTTGACTTCGTCATATTTTTTTGTAAAATCTTCTAATTCTTGTTTCATTTTTGAATGTCGCTCTTCATTTTTTTTGAATTCCTCAATTGATTTTGAATCTTTAATTAATTCTAATTTTTTATTTCTCTCTCTAATCTCTTTGTATTCTCGTTGAATAATGTCTAATTCCATCTTTTTTTGGTTAAGTTCTTTTTTTACCGACATTATGTTACTGGTTGTTGCATCGTACTCTTTTCTTACGGTCTCAATTTTTTGTGTTATGTTGTCTAGTTCTTCTTGTTTTTCTCTAAATTCTTTTTGTAGTTTTTCCACTTCTACTTCGAGTTCTTCTTTTAGGATTTCCTCTTCATTTTTTTCAGCTGTTGCTTCTTCTGTCTTTTTTTTACCAAAAAATCCCATATCTTTCTCCGACTTTTACCAAAAAATTAATCTTTCTTCATTCCTGTTTTACTCGCCCTTTGAAAAATTTTAGATAAAATCCGATACTCCCAATGATTATTCCTCCGATTAATGACATTGTGCCTAATTCTCGCATATCTTGATAGATATTCGGTGCAAGAAACAACAACAATGCTCCTAAAATGATGAGTGCAAATCCGCCACTGTTTTTTGATTTATTGTGTTCGCCGTGAACCATGATTATGTGTACTCTGAAAGAGTTTTTGCTACTTGCTTTCTTCCTATGTCCGAAATGAATGGTCCTATTTTGGGTCCTCTTGATGTTCCAAGTATGATCTGATATAATGTCTTAAAGAAATCTTTTGGTTGTACATCATTTGATTTTGCAATTTGATATATTGTATTTTGAATATCTTCTGGTTCTTTTTCAGCACCAAGTGATTCCACTAGCATTTTCAGTGCTTTTTTCGTAGTATCGTTTAATTCCACTTGAGATTTTTCTTGCTGTTCAAACTCGTTTGAAAAATTCCCTGCAAGTTCAATGAGTTTTTCTATTTCTGGCTCCGGATTTTTTATTACTCCATAATCCAATAATTTCTTCATTACTCTTTCTGCTCTGTTTTCTTTGAAAATTTTTGCTAATTCAATTACTAGTCTATAGTTTACATGTGTGCTTGATTGTTTTGGAGGATCTAGGAGATTCACATATTCATAAAGCCCTTTTGATTTTACCACTTTTGCTTGATTGTCTACTTTGGTTCGTCCAAAATAGATGTCTTCCAATTCGTTGTATTCATTCATTAATGATGGGATGTCTTCAAATCCTAGTTCCCTTGCACCTGTAATTCTTTTGTATAGCAATAATAGAATTGATTTTGGACTGCC
>JAOUAE010000090.1 GCA_029861085.1 Candidatus Nitrosopumilus sp.
CATAAGAAATCCACTTAACCTCTTCTCACCAGAGGTTCTCAAAACCATGTCTGGAGATGATTGTGGTAAATGTGATGTGTATAAATTTGATTCAATCTCTCTCTTGTTAATATCTTCTACATTGAGTTTTCCATCTTTTATTTTTATTACTATCTTTTTCACAGCATCCACTAATTCGTTTTGTCCGCCATATGCTAATGCAATATTTAGAAAATGCTTATCATATTTTTTTGTAACATCATCTAATCGTTTTAGAATTTCTTTGATGGATTCTGGAAGTAATTCAGTTCTTCCGATAGCCTTAACTCTCATTTTACTTCTATGTATTCTAGGATCATTGAATAATTTCTCTAGTCTGATACGGATTAGTTCATAAAGATCTGCTAACTCTTCATCGTTTCTGTCTAAATTCTCTGCTGACAGTGCATATAATGTGACAATTTTAATATCAAATTCTTCACACCAATCAAGAAGATTTTCTACGGCATCGGCTCCTTTCCAATGCCCTTTTTTTGGAATTGATATCTGTCTTTTAGCCCATCTTCTGTTCCCATCTAAAATCAGAGCAACATGATTTGGAATGTCGCCATTTTTAATTTCATTTTCTAATCTTTTACCATATATTCTATAAAGTCCAGATAGATGAAATACTAAATCTATTATCTTGCTAATGTTTTATCACCATTTGATGACTTGTGTATTACTGAAGATATCAGTGTTTTTCAGAAATTGATTTTAACAATTCATAAAAGATTGAATTTAATCTGAAACCATTTCTTGATCTTTATGCTTCCTATATTTTTTAAAGAGAATTGTGGCTGAAACCAATGTTGCCGCTAATCCTCCTAACAGTGGTGGAATCAAAGTGAGTGAAGGTTCGTCGTAAATCATTATATTTGTAAATTGAATTACGGTTGGATACAGTGCTGCTAAAACAATCAGTCTTAAAATATCGCTAATTTGCCTTGGAATTTCACCCATCCAATTACTAAGCAATGTTCCTGCAAATATCGACCCCATCCCAATCCATAAAATTGGTAATGCACCAGCAATAAACTGTCCTACTATTACTTTGTCAGTAATTATTGTAATTAACTGCATATCAGATTTAATTAATTCTGGATCTACAGAACTAACACCAGATGGAACTGATGAAAGAATTAGTAAAATACCTGCTACCATTGTAAACATTCTGATGAAACCCATCGGAGTTGGTTTTGACCAATTTGACCATACCCTATCAATGTCAAATGCTCTGATCAAGAATGCCCCGCCCAAAATACTTACAAGAACTGCAAATATCTCTGCAGAATATCCAAATACGGTTGCGACTCCTCCGATTAACAAAAGAATTCCTGGAACTCCTAAAAAAAATTTTGAATATTTTGAATCATACGCAAGCATTTTTAGATATTTTCCAAAAACTGCATAAGAATACTCTACACTTCTACTAACTTTCATTACCACACGTTGTACAGATACTACTGGTAGAACATTTTGAATTACTGGAATAACACTTTCATCATCTTCACCATCTGAAACTATTACTGCACCGTTTGCAGAAAATTTCTCTAAAACTTTTTTTGTTTCAGCCAGAATTTTTTCATCAGCTTGAACTCCTCTATTTTTAACTCCTGCAACTGTGATTACTTCAACTTGATATCCTTTACTGATTAAATCTTCATATGTTTTAATTGCTGCAAAAATAGAATTTGAATCTGCATCTTCTGGATCTTCTAATGCCAATCTTTGTGCTGCCTCAATACATGCATCTCTACCGATAACCGGTGTGATGATTCCAGCTTTTTCACCTACATCATTATCTCTGTCAATACAAATTACAAGTAATTTATTGGCTGTAGATGCATTAACATCTTTTTCAACCTTGTCTGTTTGTTGAGACATTGTAGTTTTATCACAGAATTGCTTTTTAACGATTTCCAACCATCATGATTAGTAAAATCCAATTTTGAGGCTAATCTGGTCTTGATTGATGGGAAATTTTAACAAATTCTTTAGATTCCATCTTCAATGATTCTATTTTTTCTAAAGTTTCATTCATTTCATCTTCAGTGCTTCCATTTTCAATCAAATTAGCCAAAACTTTTGTCTCTAAAATATATGAATTAAATTTCTTCATTGCATCCATATAGCTGATGTAACTAGCCTGCCAATCTTCTGGCGGCTTTGATGCCACAAATTCACTAATTTGTGCAGTTACTTGTGATGATGTTATTTCAGTTATTGCAATATATTTTTGTGGAGTAATTTTTCCAGTACGCAAATTTTGATACTCAATGTTCATTGATTCTTCTAAAACTTCATGGATGTTTTGTACTCCGTCCAGATAACCTTTGTAATCAGATACCACAAACGTAGCTTCATAATCTTGTGGAATCAACCATAACAAAAAACTTGCACCTGTAATTCCAGCCAGTATTGTAACCGTTACTAGTACTCCTTTCTTTGACACCATTTTGTTATTTTACTATTTAGGGAGTTTATAATTGATAATATTTCATAATTCTATCATTTACTAAACAAATGTTAAAAAAACATACAATTTAATGATCCCAACTATAATTTCTTAAAAAATAGTTGTATTATTTGAAATTTTTCATATATTTTTTTTTTTTTGAATGCTAAAAAAATTTACGCACATCTAGTCTATAGTGAATTAATTTTCACAGCCTCTTCCTAAATACCCCAAAGTTTGACAAATTCCATAATGGTTCAAGCATATTGCGTAAAATGCAGAGCAAAAAGGGATGTCAAAGATCCCAAAGAAACTACATTAAAGAATGGACGTCCTGCTGTAAAAGGTACATGTCCTACTTGTGGAACTAATGTATTCCGTATTGGTGCAATGCCAAAAGAATAATTTCAAACAAAAGTTCACACGATTTCCCTTTTTCAAAACCAATATAGGGTCTACCATGCATCATTTTTTAGTGGCTAAAACAGATTATGAACATCTACTCAAACGTATTCAAAATAAGCTGGGTGATACAGATAAGGAATCTCAGACTAGATTTGAGCTTCCTGTTGTAGATGTGATGTGGGAAGGACAAAAGACATTCTTACGTAATTTTTCTGAATTCCCCAAGATTCTTCGAAGAGATCCTGATAAAGTTCTCCAATACCTCTCAAAAGAATTTGCAGTTCCTGCAGAGAGGCTTGGTGATAAGGCAATGTTTGTTGGAAGAAGAGCTCCCGATGATTTCACAAGATTATTTCAAATTTATGTAAAAGACTATCTTGAATGTCCAACATGTAAAAGTCCTGATACAAAAATTCTTAAAGAAAACAGAATATCATTTTTAATTTGTGAAGCATGTGGTGCAAAATCTACTCTAAAAGGTAAATATGCGTAATGCAATTTTCAGTACGAATAACTGAATATCAAAAAAAAATAATGCTTAATATTTGCGATGCTGATCTGTTGGGGAAAAAAATCATTCAAGATGAATTAACCATCCATATTAGTCAAAGCTATTATGGTGAAAGATTTGTTGAAAGAGAAGAAGCTGAATCTTTATTGAAAAATTCTTCAATTATTAATATGGTTGGAAAAGAAACTGTTTCTCTATCTGTTAATCTTGGAATTGGTTCTGAGAGTGGAATTAAAATAATTTCTGATGTACCATTTCTAATTGTTTTTAATATATGAATCCAGTTGATTGAATTTTTATTTTACGTATACTTTTTGATTTTAACAGTAATCTCTTTTATCTAGTAGAGATATATCTTTTCATTGACTGATACAATTAGTAAAAAGTTAGAGTCAAAAATAGACAATAAATTAAATTCAAAACGAAAACGAAAACATTTGGAAGACGGTTTCAAAAAAGGAAAAGTTGTCAATGAAGTTTTAGATAAACCTACTATCATGACTCTTTACAAAATGATTACCGATCACATAATTGCATACGTAAACGGATCTGTTAGTGCTGGAAAAGAATCTGTTCTTTTTTGGGGTGTTGATGAACATGATGTTGATGTAGCCTTGAAAATTTATTTGGTAAGTACTTCAAATTTCAAAAAACGTGAACCCTACATAACTGGAGATCCGAGATTTTCTCATCTCAAAAAAGGTACAAAGAATCTAGTTTATCTATGGGCAAAAAAGGAATATCGTAATTTGTCTCAATGCTATGATGCTGGGATCCCTGTTCCAAAACCACTATATGTCACAAATAATGTTCTGGCTATGGAATTTATCGGTAATCATGGCACTCCTTGCAATTCTTTGTTGACCTCAGAAGTTGATGAAGAGGACTATCGTCAAGCAATTTCCCTTATCAAAGACTTCTACCATAAAGCAAATCTGGTACATGCTGATTTTTCAGAATACAATATTTTCAAAACTGAGAATGGTTTAGTAATTTTTGATCTTGGTTCCGGCGTTGATCTTAGACATCCTAATGCTCAAGAATTTCTTAAAAGAGATATTAATAACATTACAAGATTCTTCAATAAAAGAGGAATTTTTGGTGAAGATACAGATGAAATATTTGAGGAAATTGTAAAATGAGTTTTGAAAAATTTATTCGTATACCAAACGATCGAGTTGCTGTTTTGATTGGCAAATCTGGTAATGTAAAATCAAAAATTGAAACTATGTGTCATGTTTCTTTAGAGATTGATGGAGACACGGGAGAAGTTTTTATAAAATCCCAAGGTGATGTTGAAAAAATTCAGCCATTTAAAGCAATGGAGATTGTTACAGCTATCGGTAGAGGATTTTCACCTGAAAATGCTATGACTTTGTTAGATGGAGAAAACACATTGCATGTTATGGATTTGAGAGAGTTTGCTGGAAAGTCTAATGCTAATATTGAAAGGATAAAAGGGAGAATTATTGGAGAAGGTGGTAGAGCTAGACGGAATATGGAAAATCTTAGTGGCACTCACATCTCAGTTTATGGTAGAACAGTTTCAATTATTGGAGATGCAAGTAAATTACGATTAATCGTTGATGCAATCTCTTCTATTTCTAGTGGAAGTATGCATGGAGCAGTTTATGATAAATTAGAATCTGCAAATAGAAGAACAAAACAAGAAAAAATGCAATTATGGGAAGATCAAGATGTCTTCTATTAAAGAAAAATTTAATCAAATTTCTCCTAGTGAGTTTTTTTATAGTAATCGTGATTTAGCTGGATTTAGTAATCCTACACGATCCTTGTATACTGCTGTTCGAGAATTTGTTGAAAATGCATTAGATGCGTGTGATCAAAAAGGAATTCTTCCAGATGTTCATTTGATAATTAAAGCAGTTGAGCCTGAAAAACCTGATCCTAAACCCTATATTTTGACCGTTAAAGACAATGGCCCTGGTATAGATGCAGAACATATTCCACTTGCCTTTGGAACTGTATTATATTGTTCCAAATTTGGACTCAAACAAGCCCGAGGAATGTTTGGACTCGGTGCAACTATGGCAATTCTGTATGGGCAAATTACAACAAACAAACCTGTTA
>JAOUAE010000091.1 GCA_029861085.1 Candidatus Nitrosopumilus sp.
TGGCTATTATATAGTCTATAATTTTTTCTTTAGACTCTCTTTAAAGCACTAAGTTTCCCTGCGTCTATTTTTATCCCCAATTTGGGGGGTGAGTCCCTGCGAAATTGAACCCACTGATATAACTAACAATTCAAAAACTTGGCAGTTAATCAAAGTAAAAATTATCCTCAAAATCATTTTTTAATAAATTCTAACGTCGGTTCAAAAGAGTATCCGAATAAGTTTATGATAGTGACACGGACAAGAAAACCTAAAAGTTTGAAATACTAAGACTTTTTGTAAATATTGGTTTGAGATAATTCTGCTGTCGTTATGCCTGTTTTTGTTGGATTTAATATATTAAAAATGAATTTGAAAATTAATCTCTATTTTTGTATTCAAAGACTCGATATGTTACGTCAGATTCCCTTGAGGTATATGTCCAGTCCTTCAAATTGTCAGTTACATCTACAAACATCTCCTGGACACTTGGATGAAATCTATCAAACACATCCTTTCCAACAACAATCTGGTTGGGTTGAGCAAGACCTTGAATCTTTGCTGCCATATTCATTGATGCGCCTAGGAGATCAACAAGGGATCTCTTTTCATCTGATCCATATTGCACTACGGTATTGGCTCCAAAGTCAATCCCAATTTTTATCGCAAGTTCTGGCAGTTCTGAATCTTCATTACTTAGAATTTTGTTGATTCCATCCTTTACTATCATTAGCATTGATTCAGCGCATCCTACTGCATCATCAGCTGCCTGCAGAGAACTTCCCTTGCCTACAAAATAACCAATCACTGCATCACCTGAAAACTTCAACACAAAACCTCCACATTGGTTTATGACATAGGACATTTCCTGTACAAAAGAGCTAATTACTACAGAGAGTTTTTCAGGGGGCAATCTGAGGCTCAGTTTGGTTGAACCGACAAGGTCAACGTAAATGACTGCCATTTCAACTTGTTCAAACACGTGCTTTCTGAGAAAACCCTCGGAGGCATCAACAATCCTTGAGTATCTGTAGCCTTCTTTTATGGAATCACGTATACGATTCTGGACATTTCTTATCAATGTCTCTGAATCCACCGTCTTGCTATCTGTTTTACTCAAAAGCATATCAATAATGTTGTTTGAGTTATTTCCTTTTTCTTGACTTGATGACATATTCTATGCTAAGGAAAATGATGATTTCTATTTTAATTATGTTATGGAAGATTCAAAGAAATTAACTTGATATACAAAATGAGTAAATGGAACTAAAAAAAATTGAACCAAATTATATTGGAAATTTTAACCACTCAGACAATTCTACTCTGGGAATTTATCGTACAACATCAAATTAAAAGCTAGATGTCGTAAATTGATTTTCATTGTCAAATCACATACAGGTTGACTCTATTTGAAATCAGAGATTTGGACAAAAAAACATAATTCCCGTATCTTCGTATGGACATCATATCAAATGTTAATTTTTTCCACAATGCGGGCCCAATCTATGTTTTCTTACAACTAAAACCAACTAACAAGAAATAATAAAATATTTTTTGAAAATTACTTTTGAAATATTCTATGAACCTTTCGCAACAAATTCAATCTGTTCATATTAATTTTGTATGGGATTATTTAATTACTTTAATGACGACTTTGCTGTATGGAAAAATATGAAAAACTTCTCAACATGCTGATGGATTTCAATGACTCAATCAGATTTGCGGCAGTGTGTGATCAAAACGGCAACATTCATTGGCATAGCAAACGAACCAATGTAAGAAATATTATTTCTTTGGAAGATACAAAAAAAACTTTGAAAAGGGCCATAGGTGCATGGCAAGAGCGTTCTAAAATTGAAGACAAAGTCGGACGAGGCATGTACGTAATAGCAGCATATGAAAAGATAAAACGAATTACAATTCCGTTGGACCATAACAACCTTTTATTCATAAGCTTGGATAACACGCCATCAAAAATAAGCAAAGGGAAGAACTATGGTCATTTAGTGGAAATGGGTGAAATCATGTCAATAGTTGATTTTGTAAATGAAAATCAATAGATGAATTTTTTGTCCATAGTTTTTCATGGTTTGAAATACGGTAAAAAAGACCATACATCCATTGTTTGACTGAAGAGTGATTTCGGGCGTACATCAGCATGTTTTACCATGATGTAACCTGATTTAAGATTCATAAAATACTGTATTGTCTTTTTAATCATGGCCTGTAGGGGAATCTGTCACAAATACAAAGCATCCAAACCCAGTAATCCAGATACGAGATACGGCACAGGGCAAAAACTATGCAACAAATGCGGGATTTTTATGAAGTGGGATGGTGTACACTGCCCATGCTGTGGAATTAGCTTGAGGACAAAACCTCGAGCCATGAGGTCAAAACACAATCTGATGACTATACAAAATGTAAAGAGATTCTGAAAATGAGGGTGTACTGTCCCATTGTATACAAGAAAATACTCTCTTAGTGATTACTGGGGTGTAAAACCGTGATATCCGCCAGTCTGTGTATCCTTGTCTTTTGATATGGGTTCAAAAAGCGAAACGAAATATTCATCAGGATCTAACACTATGGCATTTTTTCCAGAATCCTTCTCGATGATGTCTCTGTAAACTTGCACACCCTTTGATTTCAGCTCATCAACTGCTGATTGCACGTCACCTACCAGAAATCCCACCGTAATCCCATTTTCAATAGAGCTGCCCTTGTGCAATTCGGTTTTTGAGGCAGGATGAAGACTGATCAAAGAATTGTCGCCACTGCCCAAATCAATCCATGCTTCCCTCTGCTCTTTGATTGGAAGGCCAATCAAACCGTGATAGAAATCTAAAGATTTTTTCAAATCTCGTACCGCAATAATGACATTTCCTACTCGTTTAATGTTCACGATGTCTTGTCTTTTTGCATGGGTTTTATTTCTTACTGTAAAAATTATGCAAACTGATCAAGGGAAAATTATTTAGGATTTGATTGCATTTGAAATTAATTCGTTGTCTATGAATTTTATTTTTTGAGCCGCTACCTTTACTTCTTCAGGGGTAATGGCTCTCTCCAAAGTAAGATAGATCGTAACCAGTGGCAAGTACAGAATCATTTGCTGCATTTTTTCCCTAGTGATATGGATGTAGTCTGTTTTCCCGTAGGCATCATCAAAGTGTTCTCTGGTGTCTCTTCTTAGATTAAGCTGCTCATAAAATTTGATTCTGTCAGGATCAGGTTCCATTGGTTTAGATGCAGCTGAAGATTGGTCAAGCAAGACATTTCCCTCCAAATCTATTATTCCTAGATGGACAATTTGTGGATCAGCTTTGAAGACCTCTGCTGCTAACTGTTCAATTTCTTTGGATCCCAATACTCTTAATTTTAGCTTATTTTATAAAAATTTATCAAAGTTATGATGATGACGCAATCTAGTTATTGGATAATGTAACAATTGGAGTGTCATCTTCTAACAGTGACATTTGTTGGTAACAAATGGTTTTATCCATAGATCACCTTTTTCTATGATAACAACGCGTTGAATTTTTGGGGATTTTAGTAACATTGTCACACTCAAAAACTGTATACGTTATGACTAAATGGCACCTAAATAGGCTTAAAAAAATAGGTTTTGCTAGCTGCTCAAAATGCCAATGTAATTTTAATTCAGATGATATTATTGCCACATCCACATCAAAACGGTATTGCTACGAGTGTGCAATTCAAATAAATCTCGTGACTGGGAAAATAACAAAAGATCTATCTAATGACAAATTTCTTTCAGACGTAACAAATGATATAGATTCTATTGGAAAAAAACTAGAAATTGACAAACACATATGTAAATTGGCAATACTTTTGGTAAATACAGCGATTGCCAAAAAACATTATGTTTCAAAAAACAAGATTGGTCTTGCATGTGCTGCAATTTATCTTGCATGTCATATTGAAAATCAATTTATTCTTGATAGTGCTTTTCCTGTATCTACAAAGATTTTACAAATGAATGCAAGTTTACTCCAAAAGAAATTGACAAACACAGACATTTACACATTATCAAAGATTATTCATGCATTGGTACCTAGAAATTGATTTGGCATTATTTGAAACAAAATATTTGTGAGGTTTTACAATAATGGGTATTACTTGCAATAATGTTTGTCATAGATACAGAGCAAAAAAACCAAATAAGATAGGACGATACTTGTCAGGTCAAAAAAGATGTAATTCTTGTGAAATTTTTATCAATTGGGATGGTTTATGGTGTCCTTGCTGTAATTACAAGCTACGATTAACACCTCGCAGTTCAAAATACAAGACAAAATATGTTAAAGCAATATCTGAAAGAAAGGAGATGATTATCAATGGTTTGTAAGGAGGTTTGTCATAGATACAAGGCAAAATGGATTACACAAAAAGAACGTTATGCAAATGGACAAAAACGATGTAATGTTTGTGAAATTTTTGTGAGCTGGGATGGATTTTCCTGTCCTTGCTGTGGGATGTTACTAAGAACAAGACCCAGATCAGTCAAAGGAAAAATTTACACAAGGATCAGATGATTAATCATGATTCATTAAATAAAGTAGGAATTTTCAATTTTTTTAAATGAATATTATCAAATCTTCTAACGCAAAAGATAATGCTGCATTATAACAAACGTTAGAAAACTATGGAAAACTGGTTAGGTTGATTATTGAAAAGATCCCAAAAAAAGACTAAACTGATAAAAGGCCGTTTCAAAGAAACCACGTTTTGAATCTCTCATTAACATCCCATTGCATGAATCATGGTAGGTCTGATATTTTGGAATTTTATACATAGACAATTTTGTGATGAACCTTGGTATTTTAGTACTCAATTGAGGCCAAAATAACAAGTTCTAATTATCTTATTAAAAATAAAGCCATCTGCTTAGTTCAATATTGCAAACAAGTTTGAAATTGTAACTCTACTGGCAATAAAACGGTCCCAAATCTTTGCAGAGATAGATGTTCTATCATGGTCATAATCTGTAACATCTCAATGTCTAATTCGGAATTGGTCTTTAGAGTTTTATCCTGTAATAGTCCCAGTGTTCAGGATCAAACATGGTCACAAATTCTGCATTCTCCTTGCTTACGCGTTCACGAATCACATCGCGTAATCCGAAGCTAGTGAGATACTTGTACCCGTTAGACTTTGCTTTTTCGTAAAATAACTTTCTGAGTTTGGAACCCCCTTCCAAACCCCAATAGCCCATTTTGAGGGAAATCGGTTCCAAAAATATCGTGTTTGATTGTCCGTAGTTTTCGTCGGACACTTCTTTCGGTAAAGAATATCCTTCAAGCGGACCCCCCTTTCCGAATCCAACAATTTCTCCATTTTCATCACCTACTCTGATGGAGACAAAAACAGTATTCTTGTTTTTAACCGAATCCGTAAACCCGATTCTGGTGAATTGCAGTGGTTTTGGCATTTCATCATAAATAGAGAATATTTTGC
>JAOUAE010000093.1 GCA_029861085.1 Candidatus Nitrosopumilus sp.
CTCACAGATTTTGTTTCTTTGTCAATTATTTAATTCAAAAGTTTTTCATTAAGCCTATTTTTGTTAATTGTATGGGTGACATCAAACAGGTTATTGTTGTTAGAACTGATCTTGAAATGGGAAAAGGAAAAATCGCTGCACAAGTAGGCCATGCTTGTGTTCTTGGAGCAGAACATGTTAGAAAATCCCATCCTGAATGGCATCGTGAGTGGTGGGGAGGACAAGAAAAAGTTGTTGTTAAAGTTTCGGGAATCAAAGATTTACAAGAAGTGAAAAGACATGCAATTGATCTGAATCTTCCATGGTCTGAAGTAACTGATGCTGGCCATACTCAAATTGCTCCCGGAACGATTACATGTATCTCGATTGGTCCAGCCCCTGAAAATTTGATTGATAAAATAACTGGCGATTTAAAATTACTGTGATCTATGTTTTGTTGGAATAAGATATAACAAGGCTCTCATTATTTTTTGTTGTATGAATAAAAAAGGATTGATAGTTGTTTTATTTTTTGGTGGGATTATGGTGACTTCAGGTTTTGGACTCCAAAATATGATGACTCCTCCTGAACAGGATGCAACAGATTTAACATTGACTGGGACGCCTGCTGACAATTTTCCTGAGGAACAACGTGCTCAATTTTGTGGTTCAAGTAATGCAAAGTCTACAAATTATGTTAAAGAATTTTCAATTCCAACATTGTGTACAAATCCACTGTCAGTTGTAACTGATTATAGTGGAGATGTTTGGTTTACTCAAACTAATACTGGCAAATTGGCGAAATTTGATCCTACTACGGAATCTTTTACAGAATATGATAATCCTTTATGGCCTCCCGGCGGTCGTTCAATGATGTGGGGACTTGATTATGCCCCAGATGGAAATATTTGGTATACTGATGAATCCTATGATTCCGTTTGGAAATTTTCAACCCTTGATGAAAAATATGAACGATTAGCATATCCTTCAGAAGGTAATTCTTTACCTCAAAAACTTCGAATTGACGGTTCTCAAATCATTATTAACGATTTTACTGGAAATAAACTCACATTTTTGGATCCAAATCAATCTGGTGATGATGTGAATTATCTTAGTATTCCGTCTCCTGTAGATGAATCTGTAACTGCTGATTTTGCAATAGATGCAGATGACAATATTTGGTATACTAATTGGTTATTCCAACAAGGAGGCGTCTTGGTAAAATTCAATCAAAATGGATATCTTAATTCTGTAGCAAATTCGGATCAAAAATTCCTTCCTTTATTCGACTTTATTGAAGTCTATCAATTACCTTTGGAGTTACTCACTCCAAATGGCGCAATGGTTGCAAATGATGGAACTGTTTGGTTGGCAGACACTACATCGTCATCTTTCTTCAATTTTGACCCTCTAACTGAACAATTTGTTCAATATGTGACAGCTGATCCTTTGCCAAGCACATACGGTAATCAGACAGGGATTGTAAAAACTCCAATTTCTAGACCTTATTGGGTTGAATCTGATGATCAAGGACGAATTGTTTTCAATGAACAAACTGCTAACAATATTTCTGTAATGGATCCAAAGTCTCAATCTCTTGTAGAATATCATATCCCTTCAAAGAATCCCTATTGGGGTGACTGTGATCCTGGAACTGGCATGATGCTATCTGATTGCGGCGTTGCTCAAATTTTTGATTTCACTGTTGATGGTGAAAAAATTTGGTTTACTGAATGGGTTGAAAATAATATTGGAGTTGTTGATACTTCTATTCCTTTACCTCTTGAAATTCAATTTGAATCTAATTCCATAACCCTTACACCTGGAAATTCACAAGACTTTGATTTTGTTGTATTCTCTAAATCTCAACAAGACCTGTTTGATGTTTCATTGATCTTATCTTCAACTCATGATTTTCTCAGAGCTGATTCCATTGACAACTCTCCTCAAATATTTCGATTAGATTCTGATACCTCTCGTCAAATTTCTACAACTATTAGTGCTTCAGAAGATGCTATGCCAGGTATATACAAAGTATTACTTGGTACACAATTATCTGATGTAGCAATTAGCAAATATGTTACAGTGACAATAGAGTGATACCCAAGTTAGATTCCCAAATTGGGATTGCGGTATATAGCACACAATTTCTTGGTATTGGGGGAAAAATTAGAGTAGAGCCTAAAGATTTCCAAGTGACTGAATTAATTTCTAAAAAAGCACAAAATTCTATAAATGATCAAAATGGCTATGCTGTGTATAAATTAAAAAAGAAAAAAATTGACACTAATCATGCACTATCTGGAATCTTTAAACAAAAGGGAATACGTCTTAAGTCTCTAGGATTAAAAGATGCATCAGCCGTTACGGAACAATTTGTATGTTCAGGCAATAAAGGAAGAGCAATAGAAAATCTTTCAACTGAGAAATATTCTCTAGAAAAAATTGGATTTGTTAAAAAACCCTTGTCAAAAAAAGACATGATTGGAAATCATTTTAAATTAAAAATAACTGGATGTCGAAATGGGCTATCTGCATTTACCGAGTATAATAAAATTCTAAATTTTTATGGCTATCAGCGTTTTGGATCAAAAAGGCCTGTAACTCATTTGATTGGGAAGGCTATTTTACAGAGGGATTTCAAAAAAGCCATTAGTTTAATTTTATCCTTTACTTCTACATATGATTCAAAAGAAAATACCGAGATTCGTGAAAAACTTTCAGATGAGGAAAATTATGAAAAATATTATGATCAAGTTCCATTCCAGATGGATATTGAACGAATGGTTCTAAAAGAAATGATTGAACACGGTGAGCCTATTCGTGCAATTCGAATTATCCCTGTATCATTAAGACGCTTTTACGTTCAGGCGTACCAGTCTTTCATCTTTAATCAGTCTCTATGTGCTGCTTTTTTAGATGGTGAGAATTTATTTGAGGCACAACCCGGCGATGTTTGTTTTGATTCTCATGGAATTATTGGAAAATATGTTAAAGGATTAGAACAGAATTTGGCATTACCTTTTGTTGGCTATTCGTATTACAAAAAAACAAGATTTGACTTTCAAATTTCTAAAATATTACAACAAGAAGAAATTTCCCCCAAAGATTTTTTCATTAAAGAAATGCAAGAAGTAAGTAGTGAAGGCGGTTTTAGACAAGCTGCAATCCACTGTTCTAATTATTCATCAAATCATGATGTGGTCGAATTTTCATTATCTAGAGGATCTTTTGCAACAATTTTGTTAAGAGAAATAATGAAACCAGAAGATCCAATTATTGCTGGTTTTTGAGTTCTAATTCTGTCTTTTTAGAAATTTTTCAGTTGATATGTTTTTAATAAAATGTTAATTATGTAGGCAAGATGTTTGTATTAATTAATTGTAATGTTGAGGCCGAATCATCTTTTTATTCATAAATAAAAGAATATTCAAAGTCAAAAAATATCTCTAATATTTGATGACGTCTATGAGGTTGCAATTGAATTTATCTTTGGTGCTTGTTTATACATTAATGAAACCATTATCACTAAAATAATAAAACTTTAAAAAATTCAAAGTATGATTTCTCCATATAGGAACTTATTTTCTTTTAATTATTAGCAACCCAGTTCCCACAATGACTATTCCTATAATTGAAATTTGTATGCCATAAGTAATCCAATCTGGATTTGAATACATGAATGATGATTCTGGTCCTACAATTGACTGCCCTTGAAGGTGAAAGATTAAGCCAAAAATCATTATGATGAAACCTATTATGGTCACAATTTTCCCTTTTTCCATGAATTCCTTCTTGACTTCTAATAAAAAAGGGTAAACAGAATTGATGGTTTGAACAAATGATTTTTGGATTTGGTTTTTAATTATTTTCTTTAGAGTTCATACAATGAGTAATTGGAATGATATGCAAGAATCTAACAGTCGTGGTCATATGGGATTGATCCTATTTTGCGCTTCAGCCTCACTTGCAATTATTTTATTTTTAATTTTTCACCCTCAAATTGACACAATTAACAAAGAATCTCCAATCTTGATTAATCTCATGTTTGTCCCTGCTATGGCTGTTGGTTTTCTTTATGGCATTAGGATTACTGAACGAGCTGTAAAACCATCAGAAATTCGTAGTCCGATCAAAAGATCAATTGTCAAAATGTTCTTGTTCTTTTTTGTAATTGGCGGCATGTTTAGTTCTGTAAACTTTGCAATAAATGGAGGTAGTGTCATGCCTGATGTTAAAATCTTAGAAGATGGTCTTTTGCCTTGGCTATATGATTTTGTAATAGCAAATGGCGGTGCTACTTTTCTAATTATATCTAGCATTGGTTTGATGGCAGCTGCCACCAAAAGAATTGTTGGTATGGATGCTGGATTTGTAAATAGAGCAGTATCTTTTGTTGGAACTTTTGTATTTTTTACTATGCTTGTTTTAAGTTTCACAAAATCCGATCCAACATCCTCCGGTGTTTTCTTGTATACTTTTTACCAAGCAGGGATTGTTGGCGGTGCGTTTTATGCAATGAATAAACTCACAAAAAACCAAAACATGTTAGAAGACTATTCTAACGGATTCTAAATTATTCCCAAATTGAGGGGTCTACAAAAATTCCTGATGCCTCGTTATTGATTCTATCTCTATATTTTATACACTCGTCAGCTTTAAAATCATTATTTTTACACTCATTGAATTCTGCTGTATTGTCCCTTGCAATATTGTCTGCAAATAAAACATCCCCGCCAATTGCTAACCCTATGAGTGCAATTGCTGCAAGACTTGCTGAAACCACGATCATGGAATATCCTACTTTTGCATGGTTGTGAGGCTCTTTCATTTACGAGAAATTTATAACTCTTGAATTTAATCTTTTCAAGTTAAGATTTTGCGATCAAATTAATAATATTGGCATGTTTTTTGAGAAAAGCTGAAAAGAAAGTACTCAAAAGTACCTGTACTTTATTGCCTCTATCTCTAGGTGTGAATATCTAATAAGATACGATAATTGTGAGATTTGTCTAAAATTGTCTAGATTTATCTTAAACTGTCGTAAAGATTGGAACTGTCGTTAAAGAAACTACGCGTTGTAACTTGTCGTAGTATGTCGTAAGGCAAATTTTATGCGTAGAATTTGACAATTTACAACAAAAAAAGATGAGTGGAACACAAAGATACACATAGTTGTGTAAATCAACACAAAAATAATTTTGAATAAATACGCTGATGATTTTTTACTATTTTATGTCTAAAAATAAAAAACCAAAAGATTTCAAAAAATATTTTCTTCAGATGATGTTTAACAATAAAAAAATAGAATCCGCATACCTTCCAGGGAAATCAGATTCCATGAGAACCGCCAACAAGAGGTCTTCAACATGAATGGGTACGATCCCGTTATAACCATTCAACGTG
>JAOUAE010000094.1 GCA_029861085.1 Candidatus Nitrosopumilus sp.
TGATTGCTGCTTGTGCACCTGGACCTGGTACTCTAGAACCCATTCCACCTACAGCACGTACTCTGATGTGAAATCCTGTGAATAATTTGGTTCTTGCAGCATCAACTACAGCATTTGCGGCTTTCATAGCAGCAAATGGTGATGATTCATACCTATCAGCATTGACATGCACGCCACCAGAACTGATGGCTACAGTTTCTGCACCTGTAAGGTCAGTCATGTGAATAATTGTGTTATTGTAACTACTGTAAATGTGAGCAATTCCCCATTTTTCAGGGCCTTGTTTTTTTGTCTCTGGTTGAGATTTTACTTCCTCAACAGTTTCGGATTTTACTTCCTCAACAGGGGTTTCAGTCTTCTCTACTGGCACTTCAACAACTTCTGTCTCAACTTCTGACAATGAATATTCAGCGCTTAAAGGGTTTAAAATACATTGATTTTCTATCCTTGCCTTAATTTGGTCATATGGCTAAAAATTAATGACTATTCATATACTGCCTTAGTCAGATTGCATTAAATGACATCCCTTCTTTTGCTGGCTATAGGGGTAGGAGTTGCAACAGCTTTGTTAGCTTCAGTAGCATTTCAATTTCTAATCCCGATCAATGATTCGGTTTTATCCCCTTTAGAAAAAAATTGCCAACAAATTGCCGATGAAGGGTACAAAATTCATACAATGTATCCTGATTCAAATCCTGACGAACTCCCTGAAAGTGATTTCAAACGCTTGGTATATCTGGATAAATTATGGATAAAAGACTGTGTTTCTGTTTTGCCTGCTGATTGAATCTTTAGTATTGTAAATAACGTTGAAAGAAATTTTTTACATGGTGAATAGTTATCTAAAATGCTTCCACCCTAAATCTTTTAAACGAACAACGCTGTCTTGTTTTTCCACAAAAACCCCTTTGCCTGAAGTAACATGCCCAATTTCTATAATTGGAGTTTTGCACATCTTTGCATTTTTTTTAATTATGTTTCTGTGTCTAGGGGATGTCGTGAATATGAATTCATATTCTTCCCCGCCATGAAAAATTAAATCGTTCAAATTTAATTTTTGAGATTTTGCAAAATCTTCTAGATCTTTCATAGCTGGTATGTTGTTAATGACAAATTTATTTTTACTTTGTTTTGACATTTCGTTTAACGTGGTCGATAATCCATCACTGGAATCCATTGATGACGAAAAATATTTTTTATTTTTTAAGCCAAAATCTAGTTTAGGTTTTGGGTTAATCACTGATTTTATGGATTTTTTGGTAAAACTTTCTTTTCCTTTTTTCTTTCCGAGAAGCATATTCAATCCTGCAGCTGTATATCCAAATGGACCTGTTACAAATAATATGTCTCCGTTTTTAGATCCTTTTCTAGTAACTATTTTATCCGTTGTTCCAAAAATACATACATTAAACACGATTTCTTTGCCTTGATTGGTATCGCCACCAAGAATTGAAATGTCATAATCATTACATGCTTTTCTAAAACCTGACGCAATTTCATTAATTTTTGAGCGTGAAATTGTTTTTGGTAGATTAATGGAGATTATTCCATATTTGGGTTTGACACCTTTTGCAGCAAAATCACTTACACATGCTACAATGCTTTTTCTTGCAGCATCAGATAATCTCATTTTAGGTGGAATATCTGTACTTTCTACCAACGTGTCTGTTTTTGCTACAATTTTGTTTTTACCTAAATTAAAAATTTCCACATCTTCAGAAATAAATTTTTTTTTACCTAGCCTAGTTTGAAAAATTTCAATTATTGAAGATTCATCTAACTTTGTCATAGCTTTGGGTCACTAATTCTAGTGTATCCTTGACAATTTTCTTGCATTTTTCTTCATTATTTGATTCTGCTGAAACTCTGATGATATCTTCTGTGTTTGACTTTCTGATTAACACCCAGCTGTCATCATCAATGATTCCTTTAATTCCATCTAGTGTAATTGTTTCAGAATAGTCTTTTGAAAATTTAGATTTTACTTCCTCGATAACTTGATCGTGGAAAGCTGCATCAATTGGAGTTTTATCTCTTATCTGACTATATCTTTCCATGTAATTTAAAATCTCATCAAATTTTGAAGTTCCTAACATGGATGCAATTAGACCACTTGTAAGAATTCCTTCTCTGCAATAGTTAAACTCTGGTAAAATGAAACCCCCACTACTTCCCTCTCCACCTGCTTGTGCATTATTCTTTAACATAAGATCAATCACATTTGCTTCTCCTACTTTAGATCTTTGAACCGTTCCTCCTTTTTCTTTGATGAATTTTTCAACTGAAACACTTGTATCTATACTTAGAACAAATTCTTTGTATCCTAATTCTAAAGATTTTGCTACACCCAACCCAAGCGTAACATCAGGTGTTTGTTTTTTCCCGTTTCTAACTACAACCAATCGATCTCCATCTAAATCAAATGCAAATCCTATGTCTTTTTTATTAGACGCTACGACCAATTCTGACAGATTATCCGATGTGGGATCAGGCCCCCTGGTGCATCCTTCTAACTTTTCATTTATTGTTGTAACATTACATCCTATTTTTTCTAATAATTCTGGAGCAAAGCCCCTGGCTGCACCTCCTCCAATATCTACTATGATTTCTGGCTGATTTTGGACATTGCCTATAATTTTTTGTGCATCTTCAATATATGATGATGATATTTTGCTTTCAATACCCATGTTTGATTTTAAAACTTCTTGATGCTCTATAATTTGAGGAAGTTCTTGCTCATTGATTCCTCTTCCTTCTATGATGAATTTTATTCCATTCCATTCTATTGGATTATGTGATGAAGAGATTACTATTCCTGCACCATATTTTCTTGCTTCTCTAAAAACTACGGGAGTTGGCACTGTTTCTAAATTAAAAACATCTATTCCATTTTTCATCAAGGCTGCAGTAGCGGCATCTTTTACCATTGGACCTGAAGGTCTGGTATCTTTACCTATTACACATTTTTTAGATTTAATTAATGATGAAAAATTATTACAAAATTCCAATACGTCTTTTAGATTGAGATCATCTCCAAATATCCCTCTAATTCCTGAAATAGTCTTTTTCAATAATCCAACTCAGAAAGGCTTTTTATTAACTCTGACGTTTTTATCCAAACGTGCCTTGGTAGCTCAGCCTGGTAGAGCGAACGCCTCGTAAGCGTTAGGTCGCGGGCTCGTATCCCGTTCAAGGCTCTGTTAAATTTTTAAAATTATTTAGATGATATTATTGAGAAGTTGTTTCATCGAAGGTTTCAATGTCTGTCTCTAGCTCTTTTCCTAAACCTTCCCACCATTGCTTTGTTTGATCTGTCAAATGTTTTCTGATAATTTGTTTGGAATTGTCCCTTATAGATCTGTCGGTTGATTAACCCTTGATCAATTCATAATGCATTCTGATTTTTTTTATTTTTCTTGCTTTTCTTCTTCTTGTTTTCTTTTCATCTTTCTATAAATAATTATCATAAGTGTACCGCCAGCACAACCCCAAAATAATTCGGATGTTCCGTTTTTTATTCCATATGATTCAAACATGCCAACAAAACTCAATGTCATTATTGCTAAAAGACCTAATCCTATAATTTCAAGTATTTTTACCATGATTTTTCTATGCTCCTTTTGTAAAATCAAAAAGATATATGGTTTTGTAAAACAATTCTCTTGTGGATAAGTATCTTGTAGTAATATTGATCTTTATGGTAGTGACTATTCCTATAGCATTGGTTGAACCCTCATCAGGGGAATTCAGAGATCCTCCTCTTATACCGCTATTTTATGCAGCAATAGCTGGAATTGTAATTATTTTAGTTTACAGCTCTTACAAAGAAAGAAAAGAACGACAACAAGCTAATGCAAAAAGAAGATCTAGAAAATAGATTTTAAAGTTCTAATCCAAACGATTCTGCAATACTGGAAAAATTTACATAAGAATCCAAGTATTGTCTACCCTTTGAAGTAATCACAAAAGTATTCTTACCATCAAATTCTATTCTGTTAATTAGACCTGCACCTGTCAAATTTTCTAAGAATTTTGATAATCTTGAATGTGATAAGTTTGCCTTTGTTAGAAGAGATGTTGTTTTGATGCCTTCTTGACCTGATTGCTGAGTAGCATTTAGTACGTCTGCAACAATTTGCATACTGGTTCTATAGGATGCCATATGTACTCAATTTTAAAACTATGATATAAGGGTATTACCATTAATTCAGATCAGATAAATAATCTCTGGCCTGATTTTTGTATAATGTCATCACAATCATCCATTCCATGGTTTGATGACTTTGTTGGCGTTGCCTACAGATATTATGATCTAAGAATGAATGTTGTTCCATTATTTACTGATAGAAAAGAAGCTTCTTCTATTTGGCATGATACAATTCATCCATGGGTAGATCCATCAATCAAAATTCGATTTCTGGAGATCGATGACAAGTACTGGTTTATTCTTGGTTCGGATTCACAGAAACCTAGCACAAATCTATCTTTTTTCAAAGAATTACCAAAATCTGAAAATTATGAACGATTTAAGAAAGGTCATGGTGGTGAAGCGTATCTTAGATTAGGTGTATATGCAAAAAAATTACTTGGTGATGTAAAAAAAGATGCTGTGTGTGTTTGTAGTCATGAAGCTCAAGATCATGATGATGGTGATGGGGATGTGTGTTTATTCAACAAATGTAATTGTAAAAAATTCTCTAGTTTTCAAGTAAATTTATTGAAAAGAAAAAAAACAATCACTGATATTAAATTTTTAGATGAAAACGATGTAAAAGATGATCCTCTTGTTTGGAATTGCATTAATGTAAATAAATTTTCAAAATTTGAATAAAGTTAATCTAAATGTTTGTTTACTCTGACATGTTCTCCTGGATAATGCTCATGAAGTTTCTTTGAATAGCATTTGCCACACAATGAGCCCTCTATTTTCCATTCTTCCATTGAGTTATAATGCAAATCGATTTTTTCACTGCAAATTATACACTTATCTTTTGTTCCCAAGATGTGTTTGTTCTTTTTAATCGATATAAAAAACATTCTGGAATAAACCGTGATTAGAAAAATTATGTTAAATATTACTGGTTCATACTGAATTTAGGTAGGTAGTCTGACCAATGTAAACCTCCTGCAAGATTTTTACTTGGTTGGACTTCTACCCTTGAAATTAAAACAAATTACTTGTTAGTTTTTTCAATGCTAAAATTTCTTCTTCTTCTTGCCTAATTTTTTTATCAACTACACGAAGCATTGCATCGTTCCAAACATGCTGAGAGAAGAAATTATGTTTAGTATTTGCCAATTCAATCTCATCATCCACTACCGTATCCTCCAGAAATTTA
>JAOUAE010000095.1 GCA_029861085.1 Candidatus Nitrosopumilus sp.
GAATTATGGTTCTAGATTAGCATTACCCAGATTGAACACATTAACTACTTTAGTAGGAAGACTGGAAAACGCATCGTGAATTGCATTTCTGCTAAAAACCTTTCAAAATCCTATGGATCTTTAAGGGCAGTCAATGAAATTAATCTAACTGTAAAACCAGGTCAGGTCTTTGGATTTTTAGGCCCAAATGGGGCTGGAAAATCTACTGCAATAAAACTACTGACAACATTAATTCCTCCTTCAAAGGGATCTCTTTCCATTCTTGGAGTAGATGCTATCAAAAATCCACTTGATGTGCGTCATAAGATAGGGGTTGTCTTACAGCAGCCAAGCTACGAGCCAACTCTCTCAGTCGAAAAGTCCCTTGAAAAATATGGAATGATGTGGGATGTACCAAAAGATGAGAGAATAAAAAGGATGGAGCAGCTAATTCAGGACTTTGATCTAAGTGAAATCAGAAAGAAAAGAAATGAGGATCTCTCAATTGGCCAAAGAAGACGAGTCCAAGTTGCACGGGAATTTATGCATGATATGGATTTACTATTTCTTGATGAACCAACTGTAGGTTTGGATCCTAGTGCAAGAAGAAAATTACTAGACTATCTAAAAAACAAGGTAAGTACTGGACTGACCATCTTTTACACTACCCATGTATTGACTGAAGCTGAATATCTATGCGATGAGATTGCAATTATTGATAAAGGTAAAATCCTTACAGTAGATTCACCCGATTCACTAAAAACTAAATATGGAAAAGAAAAAACAATAAAAATTCACATCACTACTAAAGAAGATAAAATTTCTCAAGTTCTATCAGGCATCAAAGATTGTAAAATAGACTTTAACAGTGGAACCAACATTACCATACATTCTCATGAATCAGAGCTGGTCTTACTCCAAGTTCTAAAGGCTCTCAATGAAAATGAGATTGAAATTGAAGATCTCTCTGCAGTGCCAACAAATCTTGAAGAAATATTTCTAAAAATGGTGGAGGATAATGCATCCAATCGTTAGACTAGTAAACAGAAATCTCACAATCTCATTAAATCCTGGATTTCTGATTTGGCAGATCATATTTCCATTAATCTACATTTTTGTCGCAGGTTTTGCCTATACTTCATTAATCAAGGAAGTTCCATTTGGAGACAAGGATCTTGCATATCCCGCATTTTTGGCATCAGGAATGATTGGATTTAACATTATGAATAGTACTCTTGTGTCTGGAATAATAATCTGGAATGATCGTAGGCACGGGATGTTTGAGCAAATCATGTCAGGGCCATTTACCCGGGCCCATTATGTATTCAGCAATATCGTCACCATTGGAATTGTTGGTCTGATTAGTGCTACACTGATTGCATTTGTAGGATATCCAGTATTTTTTGAATCAGTCGAATTTTCTCTATTTACAATTCCAATGATAGTTTTTGCAGCAATTACAGGCTCAGTTTTATTTGGTTCTATTGCCTCTATAATTTCAACTAGAATACGCTCAAGTGAAGGATTCAATGTAATTATCAATACTGCATTTCTCTTCTTTGCCTTTGTCAGTACTGCATTTTATCCTGCAGAAGGAGCGCCTGAACCACTGGCAAGTGTTTTCTATGTAAATCCTTTAACTTATCTCGTTGATGTAGTAAGAGCAGGAATTTTTGGCAATATTACTGAATTTGTAATTGTTGAAATGGGGGTTTTAGCTGTTCTTGCATCCGTTCTGTTTATTGTTGCAACTAAGCTGTTAACAAGATTAGATTTCTAACTTTTCTTTGAATTTTTTAAACAGCTCATTGACATTGCTTATTGTTTTTAATTCCTCATAGTCTATCAAGTCTAAATTTGGAATTACACAATGTCCCCCAATAACACCTGGAAACATTTTTGGTCTGTTTCCTAAAAATTCTTGAATTTCATCTGAAAACTTCCACATCTCATCAAAATCAATTCCTTCCTTCTCACAAATCATCTTAGTTATTTGGGCATAGTTAATTAGCCAACCATAGTAGGTGGTATCTACTAGAATTTTTGCAAGTTCTGCAGTTTTTGTTGTTGACATCCAATCTATCTTTTCAAATCTTTTTTCCAAATTCTTTTTAATTTTAGGATCTAATTGTTTATCATCTGATGAAATAAATTTTGTATATTTTTTAATGTCCTCAAGAAATCTTTTATGCACTCCACGGACTGGCGAATATAAAACAGGCACTTTGGATTTTTCTTGAATGTGTTTTGTCGTTCCAGGTTTTACTGTTGAATGAACTAGAACTGCCTGCAAACCTTCAATTTTGTTAATCCAATTCAGTGCAATGTCTGTAAATTCTCCCAGTTCTCCTGATAGGCAAATATGAAGATATTCTGGGTTCTCAATGATGCTATTTTTTGAATAATTCTTGCACTTTGAGACATCTATGTCAATTCCAACACAATCAAAGTTTTTTTCTACAAGTAAATTGAATATTGTTTCTCCAACTTCCCCCATTCCCAAAATAATATCTGTCATTGTGCCTAATTTCAAAAAAACTATCTGTGTAATATTCGTGTACCAAATATCATCTATTTTTAAACAAAGTAGCCCGGCCCAGACTCGAACTGGGGTCAAAGGCTTCAAAGGCCTCTATGCTTGACCGCTACACTACCGGGCTGCTAAATCGAGCACTTTCATTCCCTTAATGAACTTTTTATTTGAATCTGACTCTTAAAACTAAATTAAAACTATTCATCAATTATTTTGATTAATTTTTGTATGGGATCTTCCATTTGCTTTACAATTCTTCTGGCCTTTTTTTGACTTTCTTTGTTTGATGATTTAAAAATTTTCTTAATTTGATTGGAAATCTTATTTGGATTTGTTTCTCTTTTTATCAAAGATTTTTTTACCAAGAAATTTTCAATCATATTTGGAACTGCATTATATGATATTGTTGGAATTCCCATTAAGGCAGACTCTGCAGTCATAGTCCCGCCAGATCCTATGAAAATATCTGTATTGTTTAACAAATGTTTTCCATCAAATGACATTTTTACGATTTTTATCTTTTTACCAATTATTTTTTGTAAATTCTTAATTTGTTCAGTATATCTTCCCAAGATTACAATATTTTCGTCTCCATATTCTTTTAGAACTTTCTTAATTATTGGAATGATTTTGCTTGATTTTGACGTGTATGATGCTTCTTCTTCTTCTATTCTTATCAAAATATTTTTTCTATTATTTTTCTTAAATGGCAATGCTGCTTTTTCATTAATTTTTCTTTGTATGGTAACAACTGCATCAATTGCTTTGTATTGAATGATATTTTTTTTATCAATTCCATATTTTGAAAACTCATTTTTTGGAATAATATGAGGAATTAGCAATTTTTGAATTAATGGCAGTGTTAATCGCATAACTGCATCAGCATGTGGAGAATCACAAAATACTATGTGTTTTATTCCTAATCCAAATGAAATCCTTGCTGCTTCAGGAGAACAAAAACTAATAACAATATCCGGAGAAAACACCTTGATTTTTTTTGATAGTTTTTCTATTCTGTCTATGCTGGCTTTGAGCTTAGTTTTTTTATCTCCTCCGCCATGTTTTCCAACAAAAACAAGGTCAAAATTACGTATTTTTGCTAATTTTGAAACTTCATCATAATTTCTAGAAGTACACAAAAGATCATGTTTTTCTCCTAATTTTTCAACAATTGATTCAGAAAACAATAATTGTTTTGGTGTAAGAATATCTATCCATATTTTCAAGTAATTTCGTAATTATGGTAAGTTCAATAAGTTTTTCTTAGTCTATTACTAGCTGTAAATGTAATGGGGGGAGCAAAAGTTGTTGTTTATGGTCTAAGTACAGAAGGATACACTATTGCATCTCAAATGGCAATTAAAGGCGCTGATGTTTACATTATAGATGAATCAACTCCATCAGCAATTTCACTTAAAGCAGAAATAGCTAAAACTTATCCAAACGTATCTTCACTAAAAGAGGATGAACCTCTCTTGGCTATGGAACCAATTGATGTGGCAATTTCTAAAGCTCAATATCTTTTCTTTACTCCAAGAATTAGAAAAACAGGACAAGATATTAAAACTGAAATTCATTCGAAATTTAAAGATGCAACAACGTCACTAAAAAAAAATAGTTCAGTAATTTTTACTCTTCCAACAGGATTTGGAGGCAACAATGAAAATATTTCATTGTTAGAGCATGTAACAGGTCTTGAAACAGGAAAGCATATTTCGTATTATTATTATCCATTAGAAGATCTAAAAGAAGAACCAAAAATTATTGGCTCTTTTAATGGAAAAGAAGATCCTGTATTATCTGAACTACTCACAGTAGGTAAAAAGAAGAAAAAATTTGTAGCTATCTCATCATCAGAACATTTTCATGCTATAGATGTACTCTCCAGATTTTCTAGTTTGTGTAGTGTTTTGGAAGTTTGTAAATATGCTCAAGACGAAATAACAAAAAATGATCTTTCCTCAGATGATTTTCAGGAAATATTTCTTGACAATATGGTTAGCGGACTGTTTGATTTAAAATCTCTAGGCTCGTCCTTTGAGGGTGCTAACACTCTCATGTATTTAATCAATGGAAGTGTTAAAGGAATTGACGGATACATAAAACGATTAATTGATGAAATTCGTTTAACACTAAAGAAAAATGATCTAAAAGCAAGTAGAACCAAAATTGCATTATATTGGACACTTGATCAGCATGCAATGCGTGGAGATAAAATAGAAATGCTTCAAAATTTGACATCTCGATTGCGTGATTACATAGGTGATGTTGAAGCTTATGAAGATCTAAACTTTGATCTATTCCATAATGACAAAACTACAATTGTTGTAGCATGTTCAAAATCTGATTTTGATAGTATTGAAAAAAACAAACAAGATTCTGATTTAATAATAGTCAAAGCTAATCCTTTGTGTGAAACAATTCAAAATAGTATAAATTAGCTAGATTGCTATTTCTGTTGAATTGTCCGGTGAAACTAATTCAAACGAAATACCAGTCAATGTAATATCTGAAAATGAAACTGAATCTGATCCTTCTTCAACAGAATCTGAATCTTTAGAAAATGACAATGAAGACATATCAAAATTATTGGACTTAGAAAAACAAAAATCATCTGAATATGAAAAAAAATTAAAACTTGCATTAGCAGACTTTCAGAATCTTAATCGAAAAAATCAAACTGATATACAAAATGGAATTAATACAAAAATCAATGAATTTGCATTAGATTTTTTAAAAATTTATGATGATTTCGTTCGAGCAAAAGAAGTTTTTTCTGAAAGCAAAATTAATTCAGAAGGATTAGATTCT
>JAOUAE010000096.1 GCA_029861085.1 Candidatus Nitrosopumilus sp.
CAACAATATAGGTATCATCAGATTTTTTATGTCCTAAAACCATCGGACGGAATCCTTTTGGATCACGTGCAGCATAAACAGAGTTATCATCAGAAATAAACGTAAAACAGTAAGAGCCAACCATTTCGTTTTTAAGAATTGAGAGTGCTTTTCCCATTTGCCCATTTTCAGATATTAGTGAGACCAGTCTTTGCGCTGCAACAAGTGTGTCACTGGCATTTTGTGGAGTAAACGAACAACCTCCAACCAGATTTGATAATTCTTGAACATTTGCAATAGTTCCATTATGAGCAATGCAGAGATCCTTTACTTTGAGGGGTTGTGCATTTTCTAACGTACTTTTACCCATGGTGGAATAACGTACATGTCCAATCACTGCAGAGGAGGCATATTCTTCGGCAATTTTTTTAAATTCAGATGATGCAGATGAAACCAGTCCCAATTTCTTTAGGGGAGGTTTATTTGGAATTGCAAGTCCCCATGCCTCTTGACCTCGATGTTGAAGTGCCCTTAGCGCATCAATTACCATTGGAACAACATTAGTTCCACTAAGACTGTAAATTCCAACAACGCCGCAATTTTCCTTAACCAATTCTATGCTCGCTCCTTGAACGTGCGTAAATCATTAGTCGCAAACCAGATACTGAAAAGCCAGTAATCAACGAATTGGGTAATATTTCTCACAATAAAAACGCTAATCAATCTAAGCGATCAGATTTTAGTGTTAATTGTACACTCATGAATGCATTTTATGCCTTTATCATGAATCTTTTTCCAGGCATTCCAAAAATGCTCAATTTTAATTTCATATCGGGTTTCTTTTTTAGGGATTCTAATTTTTTGAAAAATTTCTTACACTTGTAGAGGGGTCAGTTAATCAAAATATTCTCAAATAATTTCACGGTTTCTTCTACAATTCTTTCCACATCTGCATTTCGCTCAGCTGACATCAAAATGACATATTTCTGTAGAGGTATGGTGATCATGCAAACTTTTTTCCTTTTGGATATCAGATAATCAACTTCTCCCAATGACTCATCAAGATCTTTTGTAAGGACAAATCCCAATACATGCTGTATACACATCTTGTGTTCTTCATCATCCACTAATCTTACAAGTCCTTCTTTGTATCCCCCTGCAACCTGTCTGCCCATACTGTCAATAATTCCAAGAAAACGTATGTTATGATCTTGCAACATCTTCTTAGATTTCTCTTCCAAGTTTGCAATTTCATCAGATTTAAAATTATGACTCATGTATCGTCACTGAACGATATCCTGATAAAAGTTAATTGCTCAGATCATAGACTTGAAAAAATATCATGGCGTACTGACAACATCCAAATAAATTTCAGGTCAGGATGATCTTTTTAGTATTGTTGAGGTCAAAAGAATACAAGTTATTGTGCATAATAGAATCTCAAATTTGTTTAATCAATAATTAAATCAACAGATAATATTACATTATGATTTGTTCACAAAAACCTTGTATGTGGCAAAAATTTTAGTCTTTTTTGTCACAGTTGGAATAATTGTCTGAAATGTATTTACAAAATACACCGTCTAGCAATTTAAAGAACGGACATTTTCCATCATACATGACTTGGTTACGTAAGCATTGCTAAAAAGTAATTAGATACTCATTTTTCAAAAAAAACCCCATTACAATTCCAGTTTAAACAAATTGGTGGGAATGTCCTTTTCATATTGCGAATTTTCTCGGATAGCAAATAATGATTTTGATGGTTTTGGTTTAATGTGAAACACGGTTTAGGAATTTGCATCATCGTTATACGATTTTCCTTTTTCAGATAAAATGAAGTATAACTTAAAGCCCTGAGAGTGCCCGTCAATGAGATTGCGCTCCTTTCTCAAATATTCAATTCCCCTCACAGACTCCATCAGGGATTTATTGGTGATTCGCCGTATTTCATTGCTAGTATACATTTCAGGATTAACCAGCTTAATCAAATTAAAAATCTGCTCATGTATTTCCCCATTCCAGATTAAATCACTGCCTTTTTTCTTAATTGTGTAACTGGCGTCATCATCAGATTTTCCCCGGGTTTCAATCATCTCATGCTCTTCTAAGAATCGAAGTTTTTCTTTTAGTTCGTCATTGATTGTTAATCTTTTATTGTTCTTGATCATGTCTGGAATTCTCAAAGCATTTGGTGTTGATTGTTTTAGAGTCCATAAAATTTCTACATCTAATTTATCCATGTGTTTTTTTCGAGGTTCATGAATATTTGATTATCGGATTACATTGTTTTGTGAAATTTTGTTTAACCTAGTTTAGAAATCTCTTCATCGTCAATCCAGTGTAATCCCAAGGATTGCCTTAACCGTTAAGCACCAAATCCCTTAACAAGTTTGACCAGGTTTTTTGTGCCTTGTCAACTCTCAAATTTATGACAGGTTGTGTCCCATTTGTGAATTGTATTTTATCACCACCAAACTGACCAATTTGTTTAAATGAAACTTTGCCCTTTTTGAGAAGGCTTTCAACCTGTTTGAGATTTTTCTTTTCAAATACCAAAAGATATCGAGAATGACTCTCAGAAAATAAGATTCTGTCAACGGCCAATTTCTCACCAGGTACTTTTTCCAATGAAACTTTGCATCCCATTTCATTTGTCATGCATAATTCAGATACTGCAATTGCCAATCCGCCCTTTGAGCAATCATGAACAGATTTAACAAGATTATTTTCAATAATATTCAAAACAGACTTCATATTCTTTCTGGAATTTTCAAAGTTAACGGTAGGGCATTTTCCGCCTACAAATTTATGAACATATTCAAAGAATTCAGAACCACCCAATTCATCTTTTGTATCGCCAACAATGACAAGGCAGTCATTTTGTGAAATTTTTTGAGGGATGGATGGTTTTTTGTCAATTAATCCCAAAACTCCAATGACAGGAGTTGGTTTTATTGGGCCTGCAGGAGTTTCATTGTACAAACTCACCTTGCCTCCCACACAAGGGATTTCAAAATACTGAGCAAAATCAGTCAATCCCTTTAAAGATTCTAAAAATGTCCAAAATATTTCAGGGTCATTAGGATTTCCAAATTGAAGATGATCAAGCATTCCAATTGGTTTTGCCCCAGTACAAACAACATTTCTACATGCCTCTTCAAAACAACCAATTGCCCCCTCACGAGGATTAATGTAACATTGTTTAGGATTGCCATCAATTTTGGCAGAAAGGTATCGCCCATTATCTAATCGTAAAACAGATGCATCGCCTCCAGGTTTTACAACAGTTCGAATTCCAACCTCATGATCATATTGTCCATAAACCCAAATCTTGCTTGCAATGTTTGGCGAAGCAAGTAATTTCATCAAAATTTTGGAATAATCAGATATTGGTTTTAATTTCTTTTCAGTTTCAATTGTTTTCAAGTATGCAGGTTTTGTTGAAGGCAAATCAAGCAAAGTTGCATTTGCTACAACATCAGTCGGGAGATCAGCAACCGTTTTTTTATCTTTTTTAATATGCATTTGATTATCAAATTTTACATGACCAATTACAGAGCACCCGATACTGAATTTTTTACAAATTTTTTCTAGCTTTTTTAGCTTAGTTTCACTTGTAATAATCAACATTCTTTCTTGAGATTCTGAGATCATAATTTCTTCAGGATTCATATCGGATTCGCGAGTGTGAACTTTGTCAACATCCATTTCGATTCCAATTTCCAAGGCATCTGCAGTTTCTGAAATTGCACAAGATAATCCACCACCTCCAAGATCTTTCATGGCGTGAATTAGTTTGTCATTTCTAGCCTCCAAAACAGCCTCAATAATCAATTTTTCAATGAAAGGATCAGGGATTTGAACTGCAGAACGGTCTTCTGATTCTAATGAATCAGATGCAAACTGAGAACCACCAATTCCATCCCTCCCAGTAGAACCCCCCATCAATACAACCAAATCGCCCTTTTTGGCATGGTTTTTTATCAAATTTTCTTTTTTTCCAAATCCTAATGCTGCAACATCAACTAGAGCATAATTTTGATAACATTCATCAAACTCAACTTCACCTCCAATAGTTGGAATTCCTAAACAATTTCCATAATCAGCAATTCCAGTTACTGCATTTTTGAAAAGCCACCTAGCTTGTAGATCTTTTTCAATATCCCCAAATCTCAATCCATCAAAAATTGCAATAGGTCTTGTCCCAGCTGATAAAATATCCCTAATTACTCCACCAACGCCGGTTGCTGCACCACCATAAGGTTCTACAGCTGATGGATGATTATGACTTTCAATATGTGCAGTGACAACATAACCATCACCAACATCCAAGACACCAGAATCATATCCCTTCTCATTAATTATGAGTGGACCTTTCATGGGTAACATTTTGAGATGTTTTTTTGAAGATTTGTAAGAACAGTGTTCTGACCACTCAGCAGCTACAATCTGTAATTCAGTAGAAGTTGGATCTCTGCCAATTTTGGATTTTAGCTCAGATAGCTCTTGCTCTTCCAGACTCAATTACCAACACCCATTTTTGTCAATAGAGATTCAAAAATAAGAGAAGATGGTTTGTTATCAACCGGATTAATTTCAGATTCAACTGCCCTTTCTGGATGAGGCATCATGCCCACAACATTTCCATCTTCATTACACACACCAGCAATTCTATTTGACGAACCATTTACAATCTCACTATATCTAAAAACAATCTGATTTTTCTTCTTTAACTTTTTCAAAGTATTATCATCAGCATAATATCGACCCTCGCCATTTGCAATAGGTATTGGAATTTTTGCATTTAGTTTAAACTGATTTGTAAACGGCGTTTCATTATTCTCAACAATCAGATTAGTCCACTCACACATAAAATTAAGAGATTCATTTTTGAGTAAAACACCTGGAAGTAAACCAGACTCTACAAGAATTTGAAATCCATTACATACACCTAAAACAGGAATTCCTTTTTCTGCTATTTTTTGTACATCTTTAATGATAGGACTATTAGCCGCAATCACACCAGCTCTGAGCCGATCTCCATAAGAAAAGCCTCCAGGAAGAATCACAGCATCAATATTTTTTGGCAGTTCTTTTTCATGCCAATAGTATTGTGCATCTAGATTAAAAACATCAGTAAGTACATGATACATGTCACGATCACAATTACTACCAGGAAAAACAATTACCGCAACTTTCATGATTGCCTTGAGATTCAGAGATATTTAATTTGAATCTAGTCAGAGTAAATTTTTATGTAAAGAAATCACTTGATCGCTATGACTCAAGTTAGAGACATTATGCAAAAAAATGTTATTACCATAGATCATGATAAAACAG
>JAOUAE010000097.1 GCA_029861085.1 Candidatus Nitrosopumilus sp.
ACCTGCCATCATACCAGGTTGACCCATTCCTGGCATCAAGCCAGGAGATTGTGTATTGCCAGAATTACTTCCTGTAGATTTTTTTAATTCAAATATTACTTTGATAGCGAGAAATTCTAATGCAGAGTATGCCACTGTATAATCACCTAATTTTTGGAAAAATTCTTTATCACTGAGTTGACCTTTCTTGTACATATTGTTAGTATCTAGAAATGATTCATAATATCCCTGAGATTCATCAAACAAAGTCTGTAGTTTATCAAAGAGCATACCCAACGTGTCGACTTCGCCAAAGGACATAGTCTCACTCAATTTTTGGAATATTAATTACTTTAGGATCAAATTGTTGACTAATATTTCCTGTTTTGTTTTTTCTGTGCACTGATTTTCCAGGATTCTAAAAGAACAGTATCCTCAGTGTCCTCAATGGGCTAAATCATTGCTATTTTATATTGAATCTTGGACTTTCTTCCTCAGTGTCCTCAATATGGAAAACAATACTTTTTCTTGATAGTGATTAATGTCTGGAGTTTTTTGCCATCAAAGGGATTAGTTGACTGCACATTTCCTAGTCCTACTTGTAGCAGTACACCTATCATGGCAATTACAATTGTTTCATGTATTGGTTCTAGTCGAAATATTCCAATGAATCAAATCCTTGAAAATTACTCTGAGAGAAATTTTAGATGAAGATAATTTAAGACTCATATCTAACTCTGTCTTTGTCCTCATCAAATCTGTGAGGATCAGGCTGCAATACAGTGAATCTTTTTTGTGGAATTATGTTTAATGGTGTGATGATGGATTAAACATCATGCAAGAGTTAGCAGAATATTATGGAATTGCTCAGCAATATCTAGCAGATAATACATTTCAGGAATATGGTGTACTTGGTTTGTTTTTCAATTCATTGTTATCTGCCACAGCTATTCCATTACCTACAGAGATTCTAACATCTGCATTGTTGATTGGTGGAGAATCAGAACTTTACGTGGCAATTGCATTGATTGTGGGTTCTGTAATTGGCGGATTGATTAATTATTCATTGGGATATGGTGGAAATAAGATTGTCAGTTTCTTCAAGAGAAGAAAACATCTGCATGAAAAGGGATTATCAAATGAGTTCAGTGAAAAGACAGAAGAATCAAACTCACAAACCACCGATGAAAAGAAATCTCACAAAGTCTTGGAAAAATTTGGGTGGGCAGGAATATTCATTGCTTCATGGATTCCATTTCTAGGAGATTTGATGTTGATTGGTGCTGGTTCAAAAAGAATGGATTTTAAGAAATTTATGCTTTTCATGGTATCAGGTAAGGTGTTCAAAACAGTGATAGTCGTATTGGGATTGGGTGCATTGTTTTAAAATGAACAACCCATCGTATTTGAGCATCTTTTTTGTGCCTGAAGTGCCTGTAGAGAAGTTGATTTTTGTTACACGGGACTTGTCAAACCTGTCTTCCATGATGTCTGTGAATGTTATCTCTTCAAAGGTCGTCATGATTTTGAAGAATGAGTCTATTGAATAAAAGGCCAATTTGATGAGTGTCAAAAAGGCTTAGTTTTCATAAAAAAATAATGAAGGTTGAAAGCTGCAAAAATAAATTTAATGTATTAAACAATTACTACTGATTTTCTCCCCTTTCTTAATACCCGATTCGTCAAATCATCATCATTAAGCGACTGTGCCATAATTCGTTTTCATACCGACCAGAACCCGGCCTGACTGCACGTCCTAGGAATCATTCTTTTTTGCAGTCAGGTCTTTTCATAATCCAGTACAAGATTATGAATTGCTAATGAATTCATTGACAATCAGTAAAAATAGAACTCCCATTCTTTGTGAGTAAAATTTTGCTACCATCTAGAGAATTTCAGATTGAATAGTACTCGATTTATATTTCGTTGTGAGAATAATTTTTCATGAATATTGATGGAATGTATATGCTGAATACTGAAGAATATACAGAAGAAAAAATCGAACAAGCCCTTGAAATACTTTATACAGATAGGAAAAATGAATTTGATGAATTATCTGAAGTACTACTTACCGAGAAAGCAAAGGGAATGCCAAACTGGAAAGAATTTATTTTGAATTTTTGTTTAGATATAGGAGATTTCTTCAAGACATGGACTGATCAAAAACCTCCATCGACAACTTCTCCACAAAAAGCTCTGACCCTTCTAAGACAGCTAGGAAAGGGTATGACATTGATGAATCAACTAACACATTTGCAAAATATGTCATACAATCTTTCAGCTGAATTCAAAGAGATCTACAAACGTCTAAAATAATCTTTTTTCTTTCATAATCATATATAAGATTAGCAATGCAAAACACTTCTCTAATACCAAATTTCTAAAATTCATTCATTGAACATCTTTGAAGATTACGAACAACAATTATCAGTCTATCAAAAAGAAATAGAGTTGCGTAATCAGGAAATTTTGAAGAGAGATCAGACAATCCAGTTCTTCCAATCTGAGGTCAAGAAACTAAAAGATGAGAAGAAATGATGCATCATGCAGTAACCGTAATCTACACAAAAGAGGAGGCAGAACTAAAACTGCAGAGGATTGACGTTGATGTAGAACAAGAATATCTTAACCAGTATGCCACTAGTAGGGATTCAATTTTTGGTAAAATCACTGCGGAAGATGGAGGTGAAATTAAGAGTTGAAATATTAAATTAATTTTCTTCTCTTTAAGACTTCAATTACCTGGTCTTCTAATTCCTGTTCTATTGTTTTGTAAACTTGACCTACTGCTCCATTATTTGTTAGAGTAGAAACAATCTCTATGGAGTCTGCTTCTTGTTTTAAGATATTGATTGAATGAATTTGAGAAACAGGTGATGCAATTATCAGATGTTTTGGGTTTTGTTTTCTTATCCATCTTGCTGCTGCAAGTGCAGTAGATCCTGTTGCAATTCTGTCATCTACTAGTATGACGACTTTATCTTGTATACCATAATCTTCTGATGATTTCTTTGATCTATAAAGCTCTTTTCGCAAACTAATCTCTTGAAGTTGTATGAATTTTTCTTTTTTGATAAATTCCTGTGGAATCTTTAACGATTCTATTAAAGACTCATCAAAGTATGTTGTTCCATCTGACATTACAGCACCAATAGTATTTACTTTATTTCCAATAGACGACATTTTGCGAGGAAATACTACATCAAAATCATAGTCAAGTTTGCTAGCTACAATGTCTGCAACTATTGCACCTCCTCGTGGAATGCCCAGTACTAAAACCTCATCTTTGTTTTTAGTTATTTTCTTAACTGTATTTTCAAGAAGATTTGTTAGGATCTGTGCAGCACTTACTCGGTCATTAAATGCTATCTGTGATGAGGGTGTTTGTTCAGTGTTTGAAGTAGATTTTGATGATTCCAATAAAATTTTGAAATGAAATGCATATTATAAAAATACTGGAAAAGACTTCCTTTAGTAGTTTCATGTATCTAACTCTGCTTGTTGGTTTGTGAGGTAGTGTCATAGTGATCAAGATACTGTTTAATTGTAATTCTACTTTGCAAGTAAGACATATCATTTTGGGTACAACTTTTAGTAATAAGAAACGGTAAAGTGTAAAAGATCTGCTATTTTAAGATCAAAAAAGAGAGAAAGTGTGTTTGAAATTTATGCGAGTGCTCTATCAATCATGCCTTTATATGATTCTTTAGAAGCTGCACCAACTTGTTGGCTAACTATCTCACCTTTGTTTAGAAGGATTAAGGTTGGAATACTAAAGACATTGTATTTGGATGCCAATTCGTTGGCCTCATCAACATTAACCTTAACAAATTTTACTTTACCATCATAGTCAGCTGCCAGTTCTTCGACTACTGGTCCTACCATTCTACATGGACCACACCATTCGGCCCAAAAGTCTACAAATACAGGAATGTCAGAGTTCATCACATCGACTTCCCATGATTTTGCATCTGAAATTTGTGTAATAGTCATCGTAACATTGTTTTATTGAACATACCTAAAAATGTTCACCAAAATTAACACCATATTTTTTGTTGGAAAATTAATTTTGATATATATTTAAATGACGTTTTGATGAATCGTAGATATGAGTTCGGAACTTAGACTTAAAAAATTAAGAGGATCTGGAGGCTACATTATGGCTAGTGTAACTGATGAACAACAGGTGAAAGGAAACCTAGGTGGTCCTGATTTGTTTTTGGCACCCATAGGAAGATTAGATGCTAAATTAATCACTAAACATTTTTGCAATACTTGTGAAAAAGAATTTGAGGGTTCTCCAAAAATAGAATTTGAAAATCCAAATGAAGAAGTTGCAGAGAATTTAATACTTGCTGAAAAAGGTCAATACATTTGTAATTCATGTAATGCTTCAATTGCAGAATATAGAGATTTCAAAAAACAAGATGAAGCAGGAGAAGTCGGGAGTGCAAAACCATTGGAACCTCAAATACAAAGTATACCACAAGAAAATATTGCACCACAACAAGTTGCAGAACATACTCCACATGAGACAGTTACGCAACCAGGTCCAGTAACTTCAATTACTTCAATTGAGGGAAAAGTAATTTTTGATGAGAATGCAAATAAGGTTGGAACTGCAAAACAAGTTGGTATTGATTCTACACAATCCATGGTTCTAGTAATTACCAAAGAAGATGGTGCAGAAGGTAGCATACCATGGAATAGCATAAAAAAGATTGGCCAAGTGGTTCTTTTAGGAAATCCAGAAAAGGTAGATCAATCAGGAAAATGCCCCAACTGTGGATTTGGAAACAAAGAAGACTCCAAGTTTTGTGAAGAATGTGGAAATAAGATCTGATAGTCAGTAAATTTAATCAATGGTACGAAATAGGCAATAACATAATTGGCAAGAAGATCAATCCCTAAAAAAGTAATTAAAGACATCATAATTGTCGGTGTTGGAGTTTTAGTAATTTGGATAGGTCTACAAGTAGCATTTGGAACACAAAATCCGTTTTATGTTGTTGCAAGTGGAAGTATGATTCCGGTTTTACAAGTGTATGATGTTTTGATAGTTCAGGGTCATGAGCCTTTTGAAGATATTGAAATAGGAGACATTATTGTATTTAATAGACCATCAGACCATAACAGAGTAATCGTGCACAGAGTTGTATCAATTATTGATGATGATCCTAAAACAATCAGAACGCAAGGAGATGCAAATCCAGGATCAATTCCAGGAACAGACTTTCCAATTACAGAAGAAGAATACATAGGAAAAGTAGCATATACACTTCCGCAAGTAGGATATAT
>JAOUAE010000098.1 GCA_029861085.1 Candidatus Nitrosopumilus sp.
TTTGACATTGAAGAAAATGACGGCTATAGGATTAATGCAAAAGCATTTGGTGAAACATTGGATGTCAAAAAACACAATTTCAAAGTGGAGATCAAAGCTCCCACATTTTATGACATGGAAATCAGGCAGGATAACAACGGTGTTTACATGAGATTTTTGCTTGATTTGTGAAGTTTGTGAATATTTCTTTGCAATTCCCTAGAAGAAATTATACGTATTTTTTAAAAGGGTGTCACTTGATGGTTTAGCATGTTAACTAGACTGGCATTATTGATAGTTTTTGGGATTTCACTTGTAATTATTACTCCAGCCCATGCAGATGTTGAATCGTTATCTCTCGGGAAACCATTTTACACAAATGAGGAAAATATTGAATTTGTCGGAACTGAAGAAGATGGGTTTAAGCAAGTTTCAGTGGCTATCAAAAGAAATGGTGTCACGCTTGAATTGTTAGGAGATCCCGCTTCAGACAAAGATGGAGCATTTACTACATTTCCTAGACTAGTAGAAAAAATTTTTGAGTCCAACGGAACTTATGAGGCAATTGCATTTACATCAACTCAAAGAATTGAAGATGGGATTATATTGAATTTAGAATATGACGGGCAACGAGTTACAGAAGTTACAGATTTTGTTTTAGCTTTAAAATCAATTTCAGATTACTCAACTGATGTAGAAAAAACAATTACATTTACAGCAAGCATTACTGACAGTTCCGTTAAAGATGTAGTTTTTAGTTTAGATGATGAACCATCAGGAGCTACAATAGATTCAGAATCTGGAAAATTTGTTTGGACACCATCAAAATCACAGGGAAATATACAAGACGTGGATTACAGTTTTGACATTATTGCAACTAAAGGATCTCAAGAGGACAAAGAAAGCATTACAATTACGGTAAAACAAGCATATGTTGAGCCAGTTAAGGAACCAGAACCAACAAAGGAACCAGAACCAACAAAGACAACAGAGCCAAAAGATTTAGGAATTGCATCCTTTGTCGATAAGACAAAAGATCCGCAAAGCTATGTTGACAGGTACAACAACGAGGCAACCTACAAGGAATGGTTTGATGATAACTTTGCAGAGTATGATTCGATTTACCAGGCAGTCGGACTGGAGGAACCTAAAGTGTTAGCATCATTTGTAGACAAGACAAAAGATCCGCAAAGCTATGTTGACAGGTACAACAACGAGGCAACCTACAAGGAATGGTTTGATGATAACTTTGCAGAGTATGATTCGATTTACCAGGCAGTCGGACTGGAGGAACCTAAAGTGTTAGCATCATTTGTAGATCCAAATTTGGATCCTCAGTATTATGTTGACAGATACAATAAGGAAACCACATACAAAAAATGGTTTGATGAAACATATCCCGATATTACAATTTATGAAGCAGTGGGATTAGAAGAAGAAGAAATTGTTGAGCAAGAATTTGGAGAATGTGGAGAGGGAACAGATCTTGTTGATGGAATGTGTGTAATTGTTGATAATTCTAATGGAGGAGGTTGTTTAATTGCAACTGCAACATATGGTTCTGAGATGGCACCACAAGTGCAATTTCTTAGAGAAGTTAGAGATAATCAATTAATGAGTACTAATTCAGGTTCATTGTTTATGACAGGATTTAACCAATTGTATTATTCGTTCTCACCAACAATTGCAGATATGGAAAGAGAAAACCCAGCATTCAAAGAAGCAGTAAAAATTGGAATAACACCATTGTTGTCATCACTGTCAATAATGTCATATGCTGAATCTGAATCAGAGATTCTAGGATACGGTATCGGAGTGTTGTTATTGAATCTTGGAATGTATGTGGCTGCACCGGCAATGTTAATCCATAAAGCCAGAAAATATGTCCGAATCTAAATTTTCAACAAATTAAATTTATCATCTAATTCTATAGGTTAGAGTCATTGATCTAAAGATGCGTAGAATTTGATCCAATTTCTTAATAAGATTGTATTTTATTTTTTAAAGTAGCATGATTAGTAGATCTCTATTTTGTTTTTTATTTGGAACGATGATTTTAAGTGTATTTGGTTTTTCTCAGTTTTCATTTGCGGATTTATCATTTTCAGACGAATTCGGTTCTGTAGGAGACGACAATGATGAGTTTGATAAACCAACTGACTTGGCAATTAGCAATGATGGTAAAAAACTTTACGTGGTAGATAGTGAAAATAATCGAATCAAGATATATGATTTGACAGGTGGCAGTAACTGTCCAAGTGGAACTGATGAGATTATCAATGATGAGGTGTGTTTTGATGATGATTTTGGTTCTTCAGGATCCAGTGATGGAAGATTTGATATTCCAACTGACTTGGCAATAGACAAAGGTAACGGTGACATCTATGTTGTTGATTCAGATAACAACCGTGTACAAAGGTTCCAATCAAATGGTAATTATGACAATCTAGAGTTTGGTTCATCCAGTAGCGGTGATGATGAATATCTAGGGACACCCAGTGCAATCGCAGTACACAAAAAAACGGATTACATCTATGTAGCAGATTCTACAGCTGATTCTATCTCTGTTTTTGATGATGATGGTGATTTTCTATTTAGTTTTGATGATGATGATTCAAACGACAAATTTGATGAGCCAGCAGGTTTGGTGATTGATGATAGTGAGGATATTCTGTATGTGGCTGATACAGGAAATAATAGAATTCGAATGTTTGAGTTGACTGATGGTGATAACTGTCCAAGTGGAACTGATGAGGTGGTTAATAATGAAGTGTGTTTTGTAGATGACTTTGGTTCTTCAGGATCTGGTGATGGAAAGTTTAACGAGCCAACAGGTTTGGCATTTGATGAAGATGAAAATATGTTGTATGTTGCTGATACTGACAATAATAGAATACAAGTATTTGAGATAGTTGCAGGCAATACATGCCCAAGTGGAACTGATGAGATTATTGATGGAGTATGCTTTGTAGAAGAATTTGGTTCTTCAGGATCTACTGATGGAAAGTTCAATGCTCCATCAGGTTTGGCACTTGATGAAGACAATGGTTTGTTGTATGTTGCTGATACTGACAATAATAGAATACAGATGCTTACGGTACCCACAGGTGATGGTGATAGCAGTAGTAGCAATGGTAGCAGTAGCAGTTCATCAAATGATATCCCAGATTCTCCAAAAGGCCTTTCAGCATCTACAGCATCACCTTCTTCAATAGTAATCACATGGGATACACCAGATCCGGATGATAATGATCCCAAAATTACAGGTTATAAAATAGAAGCAAAGGAGGGTAGCGGATCATATGAGACAATTATTACAGATACAAAGAGCACCGCCACATCATTTCTACATACAGGATTAGATGACGGTGAAACTTATCGATATAGAGTATATGCAATAAATTCTGAAGGAACAAGCGGTGTCTCATCAATAGCATCTGCAAAACCAGGCCCTACAAAAACTCCTGCTGGACTTACAGCAGTACCGATTTCAAAAAACCAAGTTTTACTGTCTTGGCTTCCACCATCTGAAACTTTCAATCAATCAGTTATCGGATACAAAATTGAACGTGAAATTATTCCAAATGTTCTTTATGAGGATGTAAGTAATGTTAGTGGTAGTACCACTGCATACACTGTAAGTGGATTGGCAACGGGAAAAACATACAGCTTTGTTGTATCTGCAGAATTTTCTGTTGGTAATACTCCTAGATCAGATGCCGTGTCAGCCACTCCAGAATTAGATTCCAAACCAGCATCTACATCATCATCTAGTTCCGTTACAGCACCAACAACACCTAGAAATCTAAAAGCTAATGAATCATCATCACAAATTCAGCTTTCTTGGAATGAGCCATCATCTGATGGGAATTCAAAAATTACAGGTTACAAGATAGAAGTAAAGAAAGATTCTGGCTCATATTCGATATTAAAATCAAATACCAACACATCTGCCACATCATATGTTGATTCTAATGTACAAATGGGCTCAACGTATACCTATAGAGTATATGCAATAAACTCAGTAGGTACAGGCAATCCATCTGTAGTTTTCGCAACACCACAAGACACAACATTGCAACTAAGTCCTATGGGCAAATTTACCATAGATGAAAAAAAGACATTGTCATTTACTGTGAAAACAACTGATAGTTCATTAAACAATGTAGCATTTAGTCTAGAAAAAAATCCTCCTGCAGGAGCTAAAATCAATTCAAATTCAGGATTATTCACATGGACTCCTACTGATTCACAGGGAGCAAAGTCGTATGTATTTGATATTGTAGCAAAAAAAGACTCTATGGTTGACAGACAATCTATAACAGTCACTGTAAACGATATAAAAATATCAGAACCAATCAAAGAACCTGAACCAACAAAGACAACAGAGCCAAAAGATTTAGGAATTGCATCCTTTGTCGATAAGACAAAAGATCCGCAAAGCTATATTGACAGGTACAACAACGAGGCAACCTACAAGGAATGGTTTGATGATAACTTTGCAGAGTATGATTCGATTTACCAGGCAGTCGGACTAGAGGAACCATTGTTAATTCCAGCTCCGTTTGTAGATGAGACAAAAGATCCGCAAAGCTATATTGACAGATACAACAACGAGGCAACCTACAAGGAATGGTTTGATGATAACTTTGCAGAGTATGATTCGATTTACCAGGCAGTCGGACTAGAGGAACCTAAAGTGGAGGAGAAAAAATTCGGCATTTGTGGTCCTGGAACGAAATTAATTGATGGAGTATGTACAATTGTTGTAATACCAGATGTAAAGCCATGGTGGCATTTTTGGTAATATTTTGTAAAGTTAAGTTTTAATCACAATAGTTTTTCATTATTAACATGGGTAAGCTAAGTAGAAATCTTAGAATTTGCGGTGACTGTGGAATCGCATACACTTCTGTTAGCTTTACAAAATACATTGATCAATGTCCCATTTGCCAATCAAGAAGATTTGAAGCAATTCCAACAAAATCAATTGATGAATAGTTTCAACATAGATTTTTTAATAGAACAAAATTAGATAGCACATTGTCTGAAGACCCAGAAATTGCAAAAATAATGCAAAAAAAGATGAATGAAATGCTTAAACCAAAAAGTGAGCCCAAAATTGAGCCTGGAATTATAGATTTGAATGACTCTAATTTTGATCAGACAGTATCTGCTGAAAATCCAACACTGGTAGATTTTTGGGCAGAGTGGTGCGGCCCATGTAAATCCATGCATCCAATATTTGAGAGTCTCTCAAAGACATATCCCAACGTAAAATTTGCAAGAGTAAATGT
>JAOUAE010000099.1 GCA_029861085.1 Candidatus Nitrosopumilus sp.
TCTTGCAGAAACTTTGTGACCGATGACAAAAAATGAAAATTATATGTAAATGGTGTAATGTTTCTAAAACTTGTCGTGTTGCTAGTCAAGAAATTACAGATCATCATGAAAACTATGGAATAGATAGTGTTACGATGGCTAAAGTCAAAATCCACAAGCATTTCAAAGGAAAAAATTATTGTAAAGGCTCAGATAGAACAATTACTATGCCTCTAGATAAGATGCTAAAATATAATGAAAAAAATAAAGATTAAATTCTAAACTCCAATATTTTTGAGGTCATAATTTCTAAAATGTAGTTTTTATTTCAAGGGGAATATAGTAGTTCATATCAAATGTTTAATCTTGAAAATTCTTAATATATTCAGTTCAACTCCTAAAATCATGAAATATTGCCATGATTGTTTAACTCCAATTAATAGTCATTCAAAAGAAGAGTATTGTACTATTTGTAAAAGAGATAGAGCCACTAAAGTAACCTCTACAACTTAACTGAGATTGAAACTCAGCATTTCATCTTACTCTGTAAAATATTGTGTTTTTCCAGAACCGGACTTTCATCCCCAAAATGGTTCAAACCTCCTAAGTTCTGGTTCAAAATCAAGATCATTCTTAATTCTTAGTTGGTTCTGAATGTATTGTGGCTTTTACAAGATGTGGCAAATGCGGAGAACTTAGATTTGATAAAAAAATTAATCTTTGTGCAAATTGTGGCCATCGAATCACAAGGGCTGCCAAGTCATTTGAGTGAAATTAAATCCTTTAATGGACTAGACGGTTAGATGCGAGTTTCACGTATGTTGAAGGAACAATGTTTGCATGATTGTTTTTTATCAACATTTTCCAGACCGCAGTTATCGCATACGTACATGCAGACAGTAAAATTCTTTGACATAAGAACCCACGAAGTGTCAAGAATGACAATTGCCAGAGAAGAGGCATGATGTTAAATGAATGAAGAAGGTAATAATGGTATGACAGAACTGTACGAAAAAGGGTTCATGCTGATTCCAGAAGAGTCTTTGGAATCGTGTGAAAATTGTGGTGATGGGACAATCATAAAGTTCTGCAGGAAATACAACGGATACATGGGACAATGTACAACATGTGGTGTGAATTGGAGGGAGTCTTAGATGACAGAAAATAAAAATTGTCAAATTTTTCAGTATGGTATAAAGGTAATAACATGAAATCAAATACATGGAAAAGATTTGCATCGCCTGTGGAAGATTTCACGACTCAGATATTTCCAGCGGTACGCAATATGACTACTGCCTCAAAGAAATGTGAGGTAGTAGATACAATTTGACAAATGAATTGCTTTGCAAAATATGTGGCAGATATTTAGCTATTGGATGCAATTGTGATTCATTGAAAAAACAGTTATGTAGATTATGCGATCAAGAATTTGATGATTTTGATACATTACAAAAACATGTGCAACGTTATCATATATGACAAAAGAATTAAACTGTATTTTGAATTGTAATGCCCCTGAGAAAAAGAAAGTATGCGAAAGCACCTTTTGCAAAATCCCACAAAATCGATCTTGTTGTGATGGGCTCTCACGGAAGAACAGGGTTTAGCAAAGCCCTTCTTGGCAGTGTCTCTCAAGAAGTTCAATAAAAAACCCACGTGGAAATGAAATGAATTCAAAAATCTCTCATCGGAGGTAAAATATTCATTAGTCCTAAGATATCAGTCCACACATGTCAAAAAAGGCTATTTCACTGCATAAAAAACTAAAAGGCAAAATCTACATTGAAAGTAAAATTCCAAAGATAACTGATGAGAATCTGCAGCTCATTTACACTCCCGGTGTAGCAACAGTATGCAAGGAAATTTTCAACAATCCGAATTTGAAATATGATTTAACATCCAAAGGAAATAATGTTGCAATAATTACTGACGGGACTAGAATCTTGGGACTTGGTAACATTGGCCCCGACGCTGCCTTGCCTGTCATGGAGGGAAAGTCAGTATTGTATAGAAAGTATGGGAAAATTGATGGTTATCCAATATGTCTTAACACCACTGACAAGAAAAAAATCATTGATATAATAATTGCAATAGAGCCCATGTTTGGTGCGATAAACCTAGAGGATATTGAATCACCAAAGGTACTAGACATATCAAATGAACTTGTAAAAAGATTGTCCATACCAGTGTTTCATGACGACCGACATGGAACTGCAGTCGTGGTCCTAGCAGCTCTGTTAAATTCCCTAGAAATCTTAACCAAAAAAATCTCTGAGATCAAAGTGGTAATATCTGGAGCAGGCTCCGCTGGATATTGCATTGCCAAACTACTGAACTTTGCAGGCTGTAAAAATATCATCATTCTAGATTCCAAGGGAGTTATCTACAGGAAAAGAAAAATAAACATGGACAAGTACAAACTAGAGCTTGCAAGATTTACAAATCAGGACGAAATAGGACAGCTTGAAGACGTGATAAAAAAAGCGGATGTCTTCATTGGCGTGTCAGGAATCAAGAATCTCCTAAAGCCTAGCATGATCAAAGAAATGAATGAAAACCCAATAGTGTTTGCACTTACAAATCCAGAACCTGAAATTGATCCTACAGTTGCAAAAAAATCAGGTGCAAGAATAGTTGCAACTGGAAGCTTCAAGTATGAAAACAAGGTAAACAATGCGCTGGTTTTTCCATATCTGATGAGGGCAATACTAGATTTGAAGATACAAAAGATAACGCTGGAAATCCTGCACGCTACATCTTTGGCAATTGCGAACACCGTACCAAAAAACAAGCTTGCAGAAAATTACATTATTCCCTCAATCAATGACAAGAATCTACAAAAAAATATTACAAAATCTTTTACAAAGATCTAGTCTACAAAATCTTCTGAGTTTGAAAATGTACCCACGTGGAAGTAAAAACTTCTTATTGGAATCAATTACTTTGGTTATCTGACAATCAGAGAGGTTTTGCAATAGCAATTTGGTGATTGTCTGGATCTCTGATATAGAAAAATCTCTCACCCCAGCTTGCATCAGTTGGTATTGTCTCAATTCTATTCGAGAACGGAGATTGCTTGAGATGATGGTATGTTTTGTCAACATCTTTGACGTGGAAAATTATCCTTCCAAAATTACATGTTCCATTTTGATTATACTCCAAGTTGAGAAATTGATCTTCTATCTTGAAAGTAACAAATGAAGTTTCAGAATTACCATATACAAGTTCAAATTCAGGAATGTTTGAATAAAATTTTACTGCCAAATCCATATTTTTTACAAAAAAAGTTACTGCAGATATTTTCAATTTATTTACAAAAATAATTTCTTAGGTATTTTAGTAAATACTTTGGCATAATTTTGAATTCGGTTTTACTATACTCGAACTAGGTTCTCATCCTATTCATGACAGGTTGTTCTAAGGAATAAAAACAATAAAGTCAAATTCCGAATATTTTATTCCGTCTCTTTCATCCATCTTCAAAACCAAAGAAGGTTTCACAAGAAAATCAAGATGCTCATCTCCCTCAAAGTAAAGTTGTGTAGTGTGTGATGATAAACCAGGAGCAGAAATCTTTAGATGAATATGTGCGAGACGAGTAGCGCCAGATTCGGAGTATTTGCCAGGAAATAGAGTCTCAATTTTACATTAAATCAATAATCCTAAAAATTCATAATGATTCCCCATCTTCAGTTTTGATAATCGATTTCTCGTTTTCTAATTACTGAAAAGACTACAACAAAATCAAAAAGTCATCTTTGATTGGTGTCTTAAACAATAAATATGAATTCAAAAGTATCACCGGATAGAACAGATAAAAATTCAAAAAGAAACTAGATACTAATCATATTTGGTTTTACTGTTTTATTCCATATCCCATCAGTACTGAATAACATCCTAGTCCACATTGCTCACAGATTGGCTTCATGGAATCTTTTTCTGCACTACCAATACAGCATGGAAACTTTTCTCTGCCTTTATGATCAACTGATATTATGGCCCAGGTAGGGCAGTCAATTGGGGTTGTCCCTTTTCCGCCCCAGCTTCTCTTCATTATTTCCAGCTGGTGTTCTGGATTTACGATGTAATCTTTGTAATCACTTGATTTGAGTTCTAGTAATCTGTCAACTACTTTGTCTCGTTCTTTTCCAAACGGCATCCATAATGGGTCGTTTTTCATAAACGGGGTATGAAATTGGAATCCAATTTTGTTGGAATAGTCCTTCCAATCATCAATTACATTTTCTATTGTTTTGTAGTTTTTAGAGTTGATTGTCATGGTTATCCAGATGTCTTTCCATGCATTTTTTCCATTTGATTGAACATAATCAATAACATTTTTTCGAGTGCTCTCCCATGCGTTATCACCGCGAATTTGATTGTGAGTTTCTTTGTCGCCATCAATTGATATCCAATAAAAGTAAATGCCCTTGATGTACGGAATTGGGTGTGTCCCATTTGTAACGACGCATGCCCTTTTTGGAAACTCCTTTACAAACAACTCTACAACATCCTTTCTCATCAGAGGCTCACCTCCTACAAGAGTCACCATGAAGACATGATTTTTCTTGAATTTCTCATCGATGATGCTTTTCCATTGCCCCAGAGTCAGATCTTTTTCTTCCTTTCTGTTGAGCCACCAGTAGCAATGCTCACAGTGTAAATTGCATACGTTGATGATATCAGCAGACCCATAAAACGGACTCCTTTTGTTAAACAGCTTGTAACCGGCAAATTTTAACCCAAGATGAAAATACAAAGGAGATTCTTCCAGTATCTGTTTGAATCCACGTCCCATTATCTCCATTATTCTTTTTTCACATTTCAAAAATTTAACCATTATCCAAAAATCCTATGAGAAAGTAATGCATATAATACAAATTTCAAAAATATTTGATTTGAAAAAATAATCATATTGATTTTTTTACCAACAGTATAAAAGTGAAATAGAACAATTAGTCTCTTTGACGACCTAAAAATATCTCATGTTTATGTGGTATTAACCATAAAATAAGAAAAATAAAAAATTAAGGTGAGATATTTTTATTACTTTTTTGGCATTACCGCATTTACATGGACATTTTTTTTGTTGCAACATCATAATCAAAGTCTAAGTTGTTATTTTGTGTTTTAATCTCAAGTTTATTGCTAACAAATTTTTTTGTTTCAATTATCAGAAAAGTGATTATGGATACCCCTACTATCCTCAACCATGAATCTAATTCAATTGGTTTACTTTGGAAAATTTCATTCATGACAGGAGTATATG
>JAOUAE010000018.1 GCA_029861085.1 Candidatus Nitrosopumilus sp.
TTGTAGAATGTAAAGAATTCATGGCATCCATTCCAACACATCTCTGGAAACATGTTCCAGTATTTTGTCCGAGTTTTCTTTGCATTTTATTTTGTAAAACTAAATCTTCTGCACTTTCTGCAATATGCAAAAATCTGTTAACTTTCAATCCAGTAATAGATGAATCAGCAGAAGCTAATGCTTCTTCACGAACAGCAAGATCATAAGTTTCTGCAACTGCGTTAATTGACGGCCTAATCATTGGATGATCTACTGGTTCTTTTACTAATTCTCCAAAAAGGTAAACTTTAAGATCGCGTCCTCTAAGACTTTCGATGTAATCATCACCAGATCTGATTGTCTTTAGAACACTAGCCATGTAACTATGATCAAAACGATGTTGTATAAATATTCTAATTCTATATGAGTAAGAATTTGGGAATAAATGGTGATCAGAGGCCTATTCGTACATCAAGAATACGACACCCATTTCCTTTCTCCATTACCAGTACAGGATTCATGTCTAATTCTTTGATCTCTTTAAAGTCAGAAACTAGCTGAGATAATCTCTGAATGCATTCAGATAATTTTGCGATATCAGATGGTTTTTCTCCTCTTACACCTTTTAGGAGTTTTTGAGTTTTAATTGAGGCTATCATATCATCGGCTTCCAGATTGGTTACAGGTGCTAGCTTGAAGGTTACATCTTTGAGAATTTCCACATAGATTCCGCCCATTCCAAGCATAATGACCGGACCAAATCCAGGCTCTAGTTTAGATCCAATGATGAGTTCTTTCCCACCTTTTACCATCTCCACAATCAGAACACCTTTGATTTCAGCATCCTTGTTGTATTTTTTGGCATTTTTGATAATTACTTTGAATGCATTTTTGATTTCAGCATCATTTGTCAAGTTTACCTTGACACCACCTGCATCAGACTTGTGGATTATTTGTGGTGATGCAATTTTCATTACAACCGGATATCCGATTTTTTTGGCAATTTTTATTGCTTCAGATTCATTTTTGGCAAGTGCGCTTTGAGGCAATGGCAAACCATATGCTTTGAGAACTTCTTGTCCTTCTTCCTCTAACAGATTTGGTCTATTCTCTTTTTTGACCTTGTCAAATATTTTCTTTGCTTTAGCTTTGTTAACTTTGAATTTGGTAATTTTTCCTTCTTTGGTATTTACCCAAATTGCAAAATTTTTCATTGCAGCTAAAGTTCTAATTGCTCCTTCGGCATATGTGTAATAGGGAACATCTCCTCGAGTTAAAATCTCCCTATTGGTAATTCCTTCATCTAATCCCATCAAACTTGCAAGCATTGTCTTTTTGTATTTCTTTGACATTTCAACAATGACTTCGGCGAGTTTATCATAATTTAGAGTTCCAGAAGGAGTACACATTGTAATAACAGAGCCTACTTTCGAATGTTTAAGTACGCGTTCCAAAACATTATGGAATCGATTAAAATCAGCATCACCTACAATGTCAACTGGATTTCTAGAGCTTCCCCAGGGAGGAATCACTTCATCTATCTTTGGACGAATGTTATCAATTTTGGCCATTCTAATTTTTGCTTTAGAGCAGGCGTCAGTGGAAATAATTGCAGGTCCGCCTGCATTTGATACAATAACTAAGCCGCCTGCTGTTGGGAGTGGTTGTTTTGAAAATGCTGTTGCGTAATCAAAGAGCTCTTCCATTGTATCGACTCTGATGGCACCAGATTGTTTTAGTAATGCATCATAGATTTCATCTGAGCCCATCAAGGCGCCAGTATGAGACATTGCAGCTTTTGCACCTTCTGGACTACGTCCGGATTTGAGAACAAGCACTGGTTTTTTGAGTTTTTTAGTAATATTTTTACAGACTTTGAGGAATTCCTGACCATCACCCATGTCTTCAAGATACATTACAATGACTTTGGTTTGTTTATGGTTTGCAAGAATTTTTAGAATATCAACTTCGCTCATTACAGCTTTATTTCCAAGACTAACTACTGCTGAGAAGCCAATTCCTTGTGCACTAGCATCTTCAACTAGTGCTGCACATATTGCACCGCTTTGAGATACAAGTGCAATTTTTCCAGACTTTGGTGTGACCTTTAGAAAAGTAGAATTCATCATTGTCTTTGGATCAAGATTCATGACACCAAGGCAGTTTGGTCCAATGACTTCAATTTTATATTTTTTAGCTATATCTTTGATTTCTTGTTCTCGCTTTGCACCTTCTTCATCAACTTCTTTGAATCCTGCTGTAATGATAATAACGCCTTTGACTTTTTTCTTTCCACATTCTTCAAGAACTGGTGCAACCAAAGTGTTTTTGATAACAATAACTGCAAGGTCAATAGATTTTGGAACATCCAAAACAGTTTTGTATGCTTTTTTGTAAAAAACTGTATCTCGTGAAGGACTAATAGGATAAACTATTCCCTTAAAACCATTCATGATATTTGAGGTAATTGTAGCTCCAACACTTCCTCTTTTATCAGATGCTCCAATTACCGCAATTGATTTTGGAGATAAAATAGGAGACTCTGCCATGTTAAATTACATCGGGGATTTTGTATAATAAAGTTATTCTTGAAAATTTCTGATCCATTATTTTTAGCTTCCAAGCATTTTTCCTGCTAAATTCTCTTTTCTAGGAATCCAAACTATTGAAAGGTTTGAAAATTTTGCAATAATGCCCCATGCTTCTCGTGCTAGGTTCCTAAGTTGCTCATTATTTATTGCAAATTCATGATTTAATTGATTCACGGTATTTTTAGAATCACTGTAAATTGTGATTTCTTCATTTGAATTAACATACTTGTTTAATGCGGAAATTATTGCCATATATTCAGCCTGATTATTGGTAATTTCAGGTTTTTTTTCGTAAAATGATTCTCCTGTTTCTTTAACAAAGTAACCATATCCACTACTAGAACCTCCAGAGCCATCAACATAAACACTAATTCCCATCTTTATACAACCTTGTTATCTTTACAATAAGATTTAGCACTATCATGTAAATAATTGTAGATATTCCTTGTGATGTAATTGATGCCAAATATGGATCATAGTTTAGAGTTAGAAAATAATATTGTAAAGCCCATCTGACAACAGTGTAGATAACTTCAGCAATCCCTAATGATGTGATTAATTTTTTTAGATCTTGCTTTAGTTTTACAGTATCTATTCCACCAGATTCTAAACGATATTTTTTTCTATTACCTAGATAGAATAATCCGCTAAAAACTGAAAAATAAATTACATAATCTGCAATTGTTGTATATGTTGTGTTAAGATAGTCAGCTTGATCAGATAAAAATTGGGCAATTATTGCAGAAATAATTATCGATGCTGCAAATGCTACTAGAACATTTTTGTTAAGCTTTAGATATTCTTGTAACATGTTTTTATCATTTATTGTTACAAATAAACTAAGATTAGTCCAAAGTAATTTTTAGAAATATGATTAATCCTGCAAGTTCTGCAATACCTACTCCAAGCATATATGGGAATATCTCATGAGAGAAAATTTCTTCCATGGAAAAATAAGCTAGTGCACCAATAACATTATGTAAGAATAGCATTCCTGCAACAACGATCATGCCTAATGGAAGCTGTGCTCGAGTTTTACCATACATCTTTCCAAATATTACAATAAGAATTCCAAGAATACCCATATTTGCAATTGAAACAATAGATAACATCAGTGAGGTAGATTCCATTTAGTGTAAAACACCTCTTGATCTTTTATTTACTTTTATCCAATTTTTCTTCAATTTCTTCAAATGCCTCCATATTAACTTCAAGAAAAGTAGAGATAAGATAGATCATATCGTATTTTTCTCCAACCCTACTTATCAGGTTATTTTTTTCAAGCACTCTAATGTGATGTTGTATAGCCTTATAATCAAGGCTTAATTCTTTTGCAAGTTGATTAATGTTTAATGGGGTTTTTTTTAATTTAGAAATAATTTTTAATCGATTTAGTCCTCCACGTGAACCTGTAAAAACAAACCAAAGTAATCTTTTTGCATCAGTATCATTAGCCATAAATAATGAAATTTCTTCCAATTTATTGCTAAAAGGTATTCTATGACAGAATCATAATAGAAAGTATAAAAAACACAATCATGTAAATTTGAATGAACTAAAAAATGATGTTAAATTATGATGCGCCATTGTATAGACCGCCATCAGAAGCTAGATCGTTAATTTTTCAGGTAACGTTAGGTTGTTCATTTAATGAATGCTCTTTTTGTGATATGTACAGAACAAAAGAATATTCAGAGAGATCATGGGATGACATCAAAGCAGAGATAGACATGATGGCAGGTTATTTACCCAATACCACAAGAGTATTTCTTGCAGATGGTGATGCATTAAATCTTGATTCAGAGTACATGATAAAGATTGTAAAATACATTAGAGAAAAATTTGCAAGTATTGAGAGAATTTCCTGTTATGCAATGCCCATGAATATTCTAAAGAAAACATCTGAAGAATTAAAGAAAATGAATGAGGCCGGATTAGACATGTTCTATCTGGGAATTGAAAGTGGCTCAGATATAGTTCTAAAAAAGGTAACAAAGGGGGCCATTGCAAAAACAATTATCAAATCAGTTAACAAAGCAAAGGAAGCTGGATATGTAATGTCATGTATGGTAATTCTAGGATTAGGTGGAAGAACATATTCCAAAGAACATATCAAAGGAACTGCTGAAGTGATTAGTGCATGTTCGCCAAATTACGTTGGTGCATTAACCCTTTATCTAGAAAATGGAATTAAGCAAGAATTTCTTGACAAGTATGAAGGTAAATTTATCAGAATTAATGATGATGAATCATTAGAAGAACTCTATGATTTGATCAATCAGATTGACACCAAAGATGAGATTGTGTTTAGAGTAAATCATGGTTCAAATGCATACACAGTCAAAGGTACTTTTCCTCAAGACAAGCAAGAGATGCTAGATAAAGTAGAATGGATGAAAAAACATCCAGAAATTGTACGTCCGGAAGGATTGAGAGGTTTCTAAATTACGTTTCCAGGATTCAGATATACAACTTTGAAAATTTTAACTGAGTAATTACCCTCATAAATTTTATTGATGAATCCATTATCAGAATATAAAACTCTGAATTTATACTCATAATCGCCATCTTGCTCTACGTTTGTCTGAGCAAAATGTACTGCTTCGTCATTTTTAAAAATTTGAATTACTACTGGATAGCCTTCAACATGATTTGTAATATTCCCTTCAACAAATCCCCAAGGTAGAGAATTTTCTTCAGAAATATGGAAAAATATAGTTGATTTTTCAAGTGCCATTACTCCATTTAGTGGAATTGTTTCAGTTTGTGGTTCATGGGTATGATCATCAATCATGATTTGACCAGAATGAGGATGAGCAAATGCAAAAGAAGATGTAAATGAGAATATCATTGCAACAAAAATACCTGTAAATAAAATTACTTTAAAGTTCATGTTTTTTATCATTTAGAACACCTTAAAAAATTTGTTAAAGCGAATCAATTACTAATTTTAGATTATCTGGTATGTCTGGAAGTTCTGTATGGCTTTCATTATTTTGAATTACTTCAGGACCAATTCTTCTGACCTTTTGAGTTCCAATTAGCGTGTCAATACTCCTTTGAATATCTTTTTCAGACAAAATAGATTTTAATTTTTCAACAAGCATATTTTCACTTTCATATTTTTTTATCCCATATTGAACAATAATCATTTTTTCATTTATAGAATAATCTGTCATTCAAACTTACAAATTTGTGCAGAGTAAAAAACATTGCCTGTTAGTTGAAAGATTATTTTTTGAGGTCATCAATTTTAGGAATATCTGAAGTACTAATTCTTCATTGATCATGAAGCTATCAAAGTAGGGATGGAAATAGATTAGATGGTTGAAAAATTATCAGTTACTGTTTTGCAGATGCAAATGCCTCAGGAGGTGAGTTAATTGGATCTACAGTGACAACTACAGAATCAAAATCTTCTCTGCCATTATCATCAAAGACTCTGAGATCAAAGGTTAAGATTTTGATTTCATTATTTTTAACAATTGGACTAGTAAATGAAGGACTTACGCTAGAAGTAGAAGACAAGTTCACAGTTTCTCCAGATACTTGTATCCATTCGTATGAAAGTTTTTGATTTTCAGGATCATGGCTTTCACTTCCATCCAAAGAAACTTTGACACTTTCATTAACTATCCTGTCATCACCGGCATCAGCCACAATGTCAAGACTAAGGGTATTTTTAATCAAAATATCCATACTGTCTGAAGATGAAAAAGTTCCATCATCTACAGTACAAGTAAATGTCATAGTCAAATCACCGACAACATTTGGAATTATAACTACAGTTTGAGCGCTAGTATTTTGTTCTATTACAGCATTTGATGATGTTGTCCATGCATAGTTAAGTCTGTCACCATCAGGATCAGTTCCGATACATTGTATCTGAACCATGGTATTTTCATTTACAGTCATATCAGGACCGGCATTAGCTTGTGGAGCACTATTTTGAGGAGATACAAAGACTACAACCTGATCTGAATCAGATAATCCTGCTGGATCTGTTGCTGTGAGTTCAAATGCTAATCGTTTAGAAGTTGTTGGAGTTACTTCAGGTGCGGTAAAGGATAATTTTAGATCAGACTCGTCAAAAGCTACAGTCTCACCAGAAATTTGTTTCCACACTATTTTTAGATCATCATTGTTCAAGTCAACTGCAGTACCTAAAATGAAAACATCATCACCGCCATAGACTCTTTTGTCAGGGCCGGCATAAGCACGTGGAGGACTATTAGCAGTATTTACAGTAACTACTGTATCATCAGTATCAAAATTACCATAAACATCAGTTACTTTAAGTTCAAACTCTAATGATTCAGATAAAGATTGAATTGCAGGAGCAACAAAATATGCAGATGGTTGAGTATGTTCAAAAATTTCAACTGGAATGCCTGATTTTTGAGACCACAAATATCTAATATTATCACCGTCAGGATCAGATCCAGTTCCTTCCAAGTCTACAAACACAGTAGGAGAAACATTTTGATCATCTCCAGCATCAGCAATTGGGGCACCATTGGTTGGAATTACTTTCACTAATGCCAAATCATTTGCCCAACCAAGTCCTTCAGAATATCCTGTAACATGGAATGATAATAATTCCTCATTATCACCTATTTCAGGAGATATAAATTCAACATGATCTCCAATAGATGAACTAAGGTTAACAGGAGTGCCGATAATTTGAATCCAAGTATATGAAATTGGCTGATTATTCAAGGTTTTTCCAGTGACATCAAGACTCACATTTTCTCCTTCATTTACTATTTGAATAGGTCCGGCATCGATGGAGATGGCATTATTTTCAATCAAACTAGAAAATGGCATTACATTTACTTGGTCACTAGCAATTCCGCCAAATCCATCATCAACGGTTATTTGAAATGTAAGCGGATCACTTTGAGAAAAATCAAAGTTAATTGGTTCAAGTGTAAGGTGTTTCTGAGTAACAGAAGAGAGATTTACTTCCTGTCCAGATAGTTGTTCCCATTCGTAAGTTAAAATATCATCATCTGGATCAGAAACTGTAGGAATAATACTAATTACATTAATTGATTTAACCACAAAGATATCATGTCCTGCATTAACCATAGGTGGATTATTTACAGAGTTTACAATAATTTCAACAGTATCAGAACTACTTTCACCAAAAGGATCTGTTACCAATAACTCAAATGTGAGAACTTTGATTTCGCCATTTTCAACATCAGGGGCCATGAATGTAGGTTCAGGAACAGTATACGAGGAAAGAGTCATAATTTCACCATAGATCTGAGTCCATTGGAATGTAAGATCCTCTGCATCAGAGTCATGCCCTTCACCAATCAAAGTTACCAGTTTATTTTCAACTACATCAACAGATTCTACTTCAGCAAAAGAATTAACGGAATTTCCAATAACTAAAACTGACAAAATTATAGGTAATAGGAGATAAAGATTCACTAAAACTAGTCACAATAACGAGTTTATTAATCATTGGATTAAGTTATCATAAATAAAATTGTTAAAAAAACTCGTTAAATGCTAAATTTTCTACTAAATAATTAAAAATGAATTAACCAAACAAACGAAAGAAGAGAAGTTTATGATAAACAAAATAGTGATGCGATTATCAGACTAAATTTATGTGGACTTTGCATCTTTTTGTAGAAAAGACCGGATACAGGTTAAACTAATCCTTTTCGTATATGTTCTCGGATGTCAACTAATTCAGAAAAATTATAGAAAAAGCGAATTTTTTGTTCAGATATAGTTTCACCAGTGGGTTTATCCCTTAAAACAAAAGTAGTCCAAGATTCTGCAATATCTTCATCAATATTTGTAGATGAATATTTGCTAACAAATCTATCTTGAAATTTTTCATAGAAAAGATCAGATTGTTCATAAAATTCCTCGTCATCTTCAATGTATTGAATTTCATCCCAATCTGAAATTATATCAGCTCAAAATTTTTGATAAAATAAATTAATGTATGAATTAGTTTTTGCACATCCATCAGCAACCATAATTTTAGGATGACAGAGTTCGGATTTCATTTGAAATAATTCATTTTGTTCTTCTTCATTGATAATATTTGAATTCCAAAAATTTATGAGTTCTAAATCTAGAATTCTACAGAATTCACCCATCAAATTGGGGATGAAAATGAGGTCAGATAGGCATGAAAATTAGTCTATTCTTTGAGATTCTGAAATCTTCCAGCAGTGATCATAAGTGAACAAATCAACTCCTCCAAGTCTATCAATCCATTTTGGAACAATCTCATCAGTGCATTGTTGTGTTATAGAATCAGCGTATATTTGGAAGACCAGCCAAGGGTTTGAAAATCCAACTTCTTGTCCTATTGCCATAAAGGAGACTTCTTGGTTGGCTTTAGCTGCACTTGTTTGAATATCTTGAAAGTATTTTTTTTGAATTTGTACATCTTCAGGAGTTCCTAAACGTGTAAGATGTCCACCAATGAATGTATCAAAATCATATTCTAGAACTTTGTCATGTGCTGCAATAAATTCTGGCACATCTTGCGCCAATGCTAGATCTTTGAACGGAGTCCATCCAGGAAATATTACGTCAACTAACATCAGAACTTTTTGATTCGGCGCATAAATGAAGATGTTTCCTGGTTCATGCATTGGTCCATAATATGCTAATTCTAACTTTTGATTTCCAACTTCTAGTGTGTATTTGTCTTCAAATGTTACAGTTGGTATTGGTCTGTTAGGATCATTTCTTTTTGCAAGAGTATCTGCAATTTCTTGGTGTGAGATAAAAGTCACATCATCAGGAAACATGCTGGTTGAACCAACATGATCATTGTGAGTATGGCTGTATATCATATGCGTTACAGGTTCTTCTGTAACTTCAGCAATAGCTTTAAGATAATTTTCACCAATTGAAGGAGGGGCATCAACTGCGATAACTCCTTGACCAGTTGTTAGAAACATCGTATTGTATGCACCATCAGTAACCCAATACAAGCCATCTCTAATTTCTTCAACGAAATATCCTTTTGTAAAATCAATTTGAGGCCCCATGGCAGTTTCTGGAAGAGGAGCTGCTATTCTCATTTTTTCAGGATGAACTTCAAACATTGAGGCTAAAACTTGTAAATTATCAAAATCATCAAGGATAGTTCCCCATCCACGTTCAATCAGTGATGCTGCAGTAGATGTAGTTACACAAGCAATTTTGCCTTTGTTACTTTCTATCCAAACTTTGTCAATACAAATTTGATCATGTTCAGCTGCAAAAACATTGGTAGGAAGAGTTGTCAATGTAAAAATTAAGATACTCAAAATAGAAAAGAGTAGAATTTTCATAATTTTAGAAAACATTTCTGCATATTAAATCAAGCAGTAACGAAAGGGTAAATGGATAAAGAATTTACTTCTGATTTGGAGACATAAAATTAGCTAGAAGAAATTTTTAAAACTCTGTCAGATTTTGTTTTTCTAGCTTGTCGTGTCATTTTGGCATCTTCATCTGTTGCATATCGAGTTTCAGAATCTTATTTGGAAATAAAAAACATGCAAAGTCTGAATTCGTAGAGGTTTGAACCATTTTTGTAGATAATTTGGTATGCATAATTAGAAAATTAATAAAAATTGGATCTTAAGACCAACAATGATTAGTTGTTTGGTGACAGTTCCAATATCATTAGTTTGAAAAAATAGTATTTAGATCATACTGATCATTTCTACTATTCTCTTTTAAGTGGAATTTTTCAAATGAATGATAGTTTCCTGCAAGAGTCACCGACTAGTTTACCATCGTCCAAAGACTGGGCAATTTGGCCCAATCTTTTATTATTTCAATTCTTAGAGATTCAACTCAAAAATAATAATATATGAAGTTAATTTAGGCTTATTGGGATTTGTGCTTATCTATTTAAGGAATTCGTAGATTTCAATATATCATATTTTCTAAAAATAATTCGAGTTGTAATATTTTATAAAAAAAGAGTAAAAGGGATTACATATTCTTTTTCGCACTAGCTAACGCTTTTGCTAATGCGATAATCAGAATTACGGCTACAATAGTAACAACAATTGCATAAATCAGCATTGGTACAATAGTCTCTGCTTCTCCAAAAATCTCTTTAAAGATTGCAATTATTGCACCGTTCCATGCCAAAGCTGCAACTAGACCAAAAGCAGTTGTAAGTAATACTCCCATTTTATCTAGGGCTACTATTTTTAGTGGTTCTTCTTTTGTTTCATCCACCATGATTTTCAAACCATAATTCATTACAATTAAACTATATGTAAATTAGATCAGCCTAATAAAATGATAAATTTTTTAGCCGTAAAAATCAGGTTGTGCAGAGAAGAAAATTCATAGAAATTTGATTGATTTTTGCATCAAATTCTGTAACATCAGGATGAAGAATTTGTACGCTAATTGTCAGAAAATTTAGTTTTACTAAGGAAGTTTTTGACAGCAATAGTATAAATGATATTTTTTTCAATAACAACAAAAAATTGGTTTGAACCATTTTTCAAAAAAAAAATTAAATTTTGACACAAGATAAATGATTAAGAATATTGAAAATGATCAGTCAACATTTTCTTTTATCTCTAAGAAAATCATTAGTTTACTAGTACTATCTGGAACTATTTGCCAGTGTATCACGTTACCATCTTGAAAATATGTATCAACAATTTTTCTTTCCTTGTGAAGATAATGTCCAACTATGCGAGATTTCAATAAATTAATTCAACGGTAAGATATATTTTACATTTTCCTGTTCCAAATAATCATTAATTCAACTAATGTAATAAAATTTCATGTTAAATTGAATTCTTTAACAATTTTTGTAAGTCATTTTCTGATTTTTACCAGGATATTCTGAGTATAATTATTGTTTTGAATGGGGGTCATATCTAAAAATAATATCATAAGAAATTCATATGGGCCCACGTGGATTTGAACCTGTCTGTTTGAGGGGTTCATAGGAAATCCATTTGTTAGAAATTAATAGTATTTAGAAAATATCTTAAATTCCATAACAAATTAACTGCCTTCATACTTGAAACGCAAGTATTACAACTTGAAAAAAATATTCATGCAATAATATAAATTCATAAAAAGTAAATACCTATTGTATTGAAAAATATTCTTGTCCCGTTTGATGGTTCTGTATACTCTGAAAAAGCCTTTGAAAAGGCATTGGAGATAACATCAAAATTTGATTCAGAACTGACAGCGTTAACTGTATTGCATGCAAAATTAGAAGACTCTTCTGGTGTTTCCATTCAACGCCTTGGGGAAATGCAGGAGGAGCAGATTGATGAGGCTACTACAACGCTTAAGAATCTTGAAGTAAAAGCAAAATCCAAAGATATCCCATTGTCAATAAAAATAATTCATAACCCATCCTCCGCTGAGGGTATTGTATCTTATGCAGACAATAACAATGTTGATCTAATAGTTATGGGTTCTCATGGCAGAACGGGTCTCAGAAAGATTGTTTTGGGAAGTGTTGCAAGCAACGTAGTCGGACATGCAAAATGCCCTGTTCTTATTACTAAGGGTAAAAAGTAACCAAAATTGCATAAAAAAAATTAAATATTTTGTGTAAATCTAAAATAATCAAAAAGATGTTTATGTTTTTAGTTTGGAATACGGATCAAAACCGATTCTATAGCATAAGCCCTTAAAGGAAAAAAATCCATGGGCCCACGGGGATTTGAACCCCGGATCTTCGCCGTGTAAGGGCGACGTCATAACCGACCTGGACTATGAGCCCAGAAACCTACCTTGTTAAAATCCATTTAAACTTTGAGACAAGGGAAAATATAGAAATTTGATAAAAAACCAAAGAAAATCATGAATGTTTTTAACTTCTTTTCCAGTCCAATTGGATTAGGTCACGTTACTCGAGACATTGCAATTTCAAATAATTTTGAAAATATTTCAACAAATTTTGTAACAGGAAGTGGAGCTGCAAAGATTTTAAAAAAAATGAATCTGAAAGTGCAAGATGTATACAATCCGCCTTCGTTTATTATTGAAAATGGCACATTAAAGAATCCTGGAAAATGGCTGTGGAGTTATTATCAATACTATAGAGATTGTAAAAATATTTCACAGAAAATTCTTCAAAAAGATAATCCAAATTTGGTGATAAGTGATGAGGATTTTGCATCACTAACTGTTGCACAGAATATGAAAATTCCAACTGTATTGATTACAGATATTTTAGAAACCCATTTCACTAAAGGATTGACATCGTTTATTGAAAAAAAGATGAATAAATCAATGCAAGAAATTATTAAAAAATGTGACACAGTTATTCTTCCTGAAAATGGAGATGATCAGGACAACATTAGAAAAGTGGGCCCAATAGTCAGACAAACAAATCTTACAAGAGAAGAATTAAGAAAAAAGTTTTCATTTCAAAAAAATACAATAGTTATCAGCATAGGCGGAACAGATGCAGGATTATTCCTGATTGAAAAAGCATTAGAAGTTATTTCAAAAATCAATCAAGACATGGAAATAGTTATAGTCTCAGGGCCAGCAGTAGATAGGAAGTTTGAAAATGTGAGAAATTTAGGCTTTGTGGAAAATCTGCATGAATTAATTTTTGCCGCAGATTTGATAATTTCTTTGGCTGGAAAATCAACCATAGATGAGGCCAGAACATATGGAACTCCTGCAATATTCATACCAATCAAAGGTCATTTTGAACAAGAGGATAATGCAAGAGAGGAAGGATTTGTTTTTGAGGATATAAACAGACTAGATGAATTGATTTTAAAAAAACTTGAAGAAAAAAGGAACCGAGTAAATACAGATGGTGCTAAAATTGCATCAGATATTATTAAAAAATTGATGAGTTGTCAATCAAATGCTTAATAGAAGGCCAATTGGTCTTGATAAGATACTATGACCAAGTTGATAGTTGCCAAATTTGGTGGTAGTGCAATAGGTCCAAATGGTGAGACTATTCCAAAAATTATTCAACGCATTACTAATTTGAAGAAAGATTCCAAAATTATTGCAGTTTTTTCAGCACCATTGACAATACATAATGGAAAAAAACGTTCACTTACTGATGTAATTTTAGAACAGGGCAGAAATGCAGAAAATGGAATTTCCCCATCTTTAGATATTGTAAAATCAACTTATCAAAAAATTTTGGAAATGGTGAATTCTGAAAATAAGGAAAACTGTAAAAATACTATTGATTTTCATCTAAAAAAGGCACAAAAAGCATTAGATGAAGCATTAGAAAACAAGGAATTTGGTAATGAAGTACGATCACAAGCCTTAGCATTTTCAGGAGAGATTTTGATGTCACATGTAATGAACCACATTATGAGAAGTAACGATATCAAAGCTGAAGCAATAGAGTTTGAAGATTGGCCAATTATTACTGATGATAATATCGAATTTACAAATTTCCTTGCTTCAGAATCTAGAGAAAAAATAGACAAAACAGCAGAATTGGTAGAGAAAAATGAAGTGGTTACCATTGGAGGATTTATTGGAAAAACAATAGATAATGTAACTACTACATATGAGCGCGGAGGTTCAGATAGGACAGCAGCAGATCTAGGAATATTGTTTCATAAAAAATATGAAACAAGTGTGGACTTTGAAAAAGACAGTGCAGTAGTTTCTGCAGATCCAAAAATCGTAGAGTCAGAATTAAGAGAAATTATTCAATTATCATACAATGAAGCAAGGCTTGCAGGAATGTTTGGAATGAAAATTTTGGATCCTATTGCAATAAAAGAAATTGTGGAGAATGGGGTAGATATGCCAATTACCATTACAAATATGAAAGATCCAGAAAAAACTACTACAATAAAAAGAGAATTGGATAAACAGAAAGGACATCCAATAAAAATAGTGACAGGAAAAGAGAATTGCGCTATTTTTAAAATTGAAACAAGTGCCATTCAAAAATTGTTAACATCGTTAGAGAAAGACAAACATTATAGTGAATTTATAATTTTATCACCATTTGCAAAAGATGGGATTGAATTTTCTAGAATATTATTCTTAGACGGAGAATATGTAAAAAGAAATGAAAAATATTTGTTAGGATTTGATTCACTTGCTACAATTACATACAACAGAGGAGTCATCACATTAATTGGAGATGAGATGTGGAGGGTTCAACAAGTGGCTTCAAGAACTAGTGCAAAAATTGGTGAATCAGGATTAAATATTTTGAATATGGATGCACAAGAAGAGACATCGCGAATAATTATTGTCATAGAAGATTCACAAGACAACATAAAAAAGGCTATCAAAGCAGTGCATCAAGAAATTTCAAAAATAAATTTTATTTAATGAAAGAGTGGCGTTACGGGCTTTCACCTGTAAACGCCATCATGGGTTTATTCTTGGACCATTATCTAGATTTAGTCCGGCGTTACCCAAAACA
>JAOUAE010000100.1 GCA_029861085.1 Candidatus Nitrosopumilus sp.
TGCTTGATAGAATAAAACATGAATCCCTCTTCATGAAAGTTTTAGGTTCCTATCCTTCTGCAAAACTAAGCTAAAACCCTTTGGGTTTTCTTAATGAGAAGCCCATACTAAATCCAATGATTACGATACCTGACGTAATCACCATGATATCAAAGGTAAACCCAATGGGGTTAGGAGTCTGTTCAGTTACTGCAGTAATTTCTAATTCCTTATTTCCGGTATTTTGAATTTTGATTTTTGTATTTCCATCTTCTGAATGAATCCAATCCAATTTTAATTCATTTTTGTAGGAGGTGTTTAGAATCTGTTTTCCATCACCAGGACTTTCAAGTTTAAGATCAAAAGTATCACCAATAATTTTTAAGGATTGTGATGCATTTGCAGGTCCGGGAATTGTTAAGAGCATAGGATCGCCTACCTCTAGAAAAAAATGTTCGTTTACAGTAATAGTAGGTCCAATTTGTGAAAGTAAAGAGTAGCCACCAAGGGCAATAATTGCACTTCCAACGATTAATCCAATAATAGTTCTCTTAGTTAACACAATAAAATTATTCTAGATACTGCTTAAAAAATTAACTACAGTATATTGATCCCATAATAGTATTAATTTTATCTTTAAGCGGCTGAGTCAAGCAAAAATTATTGTTTTTTCCTTTTTCACATCCGATATTGCTTAACTTGTTTCATTATAGGTTAACGAAAAATAAAAAATAAACTAGTTTTGTCGGGTTTCCCTTATTCCCAACATAACAGTTTCCCGATCAAACGAATCAGGATTTAGTTTTTGTTTTAAAATTTGTTGTTTCATCTGTATCTAAAATTAGATTTGGTTTAAACAAAGTAATAAAGTAAATCTATATAGAATACTGTTCTATACGCGAAAATTTAGAAGTGAGTTAGATGGCTAATTATTTTATCTTTATTGTCTTTAGAATTTCTCAAAGTTTGAAAATAGAAGAAGATTATGTCTATTTTATTAAATATCATCAAATTAATGATCTATTTTCCATTTTGTTATTTTTTGAAAAATGTCTGAACACAATCTACAAGATACAACATCCAATTAAATAGAATGATTATAAAATAGATAGAAAGATACTTAAAAAAAATCAAAAATTAAATTTTTACATTAGAGAAACATCATGGGGCTGGCTTTCTGCAAATCCAGCTCTAGACATTTTGATAAACTCTGCATTTTCTTGCATTTGAGGTATTGTATGCGCACCGCAATAGCTCAAGCCAGAACGTAGGCCACCTGTAAGTTGTTTTAGAATATCAGTCACAGTTCCTTTGTAAGGAACCATGGCCTCAACTCCTTCTGCGACATAATCATTAAGATCATCATCAAATGAGATTGAGCCTGTTTCTTTGGATTTTCGGCCAATAGAAGCAGCTAGTGAAGCCATTCCGCGATAAACTTTGAATCGTTTTCCATTTTTTGTCAAAACAGTACCTGGTGATTCATCAGTGCCTCCAAGCATACTACCCACCATTACGGATGAAGCACCAGCAGCTAGTGCTTTTGTTGCATCACCAGAAGTTCTCGTACCACCATCAGAGATTATTGGAATACTATGATCTTTACCAATTTTTGCACAATCCATTACTGCTGTTAATTGAGGTACACCAGAACCGGTAATTACTCTAGTAATACAAATTGATCCAGAACCTACACCAACCTTTACTGCATCAACTCCGGCTTTTATCAAATCTTCAGCACCTTGAGCAGTTGCAATATTACCTGCAATTAATTCACAATCCGGAAAAGCTTTTTTGATATTACGAACTGTGCTTATTGCATTTTCGCTATGACCATGTGCTATATCAACAACAAGTACATCAGCGCCTGCTTCTAGAAGAGATTCACTTCTTTCTAAAAAGTCACCTTTTACACCAACTGCTGCTCCAACTAAGGGTCGTCCTTTCTTATCTTTGGATGCATTTGGATAATCAGCATTATTTGTAATATCCTTACTTGTAATCAATCCTTTGATAATTCCTGAATCATCAATTATTGGTAATTTTTCGATTCTGTGTTTGTGTAAAATATCTTTTGCTTCATCTAATGTAACACCTGGTTTTGCTGTAACTACATCCTTTGTCATAATATCTTGAATATGGCCATTTGGATCAGCAAATAGTAAATCTCTTTCAGTTACTATTCCTATCAATTTAGAATTAGAATCAACAACTAAAAGACCAGAAATTTCTTTTTCATCTGCATAGTCAACAGCATCTTTGATAGATTTGTCTGAAGAAATAGAATATGGATTTTCTATCATTACACTGCCCGAACGTTTTACTTTGAGAACTTCATTGGTTTGTTCCTGAATGCTCAAAAATCTATGAATGGTGCCTATACCCCCCGCACGAGCCATAGTTACAGCCATAGAAGATTCAGTTACGGTATCCATATTTGCACTTACAAACGGAATGTTAATTGAGATGTTTCGAGATAATTTAGTGCTCAGATCGGTTTGACTTCTACTTGTAATATCCGAATATTTGGGTACAAGAAGAACGTCATCAAAAGTTAATCCCTCTTTGAATTCCAATGAAACCTTGTTAAGAAAGTTAAAGATTGATTATAAGCCTTTGTGTTATTTTGAGAGTTTCGAAGCTATTGTTATTGCATCTTTTGTTGCTTCTACATTATGAGTACGTACAATATCAGCACCATTTAAGACAGAAATGGCTTCTGCAGCTATTGAGCCAAATAACCGATCAGAAGGATTTTCTTTTCCCAAAAGATCTCCTAGGAACGATTTGTTGGAAACTGAGATTAAAATTGGATAACTTTGTTTTATCGAATCCAAATTTTTTATTATTGATAGATCTCTTTTTACCCAATCTGATTTAATTTTTGTAAAAAATGGATCTTGTCCAGTTTTTCTAAAAAATCCAATTGCGGGATCTAATACAATTTTTTCAGATGGAATTAATGATTTTTTTGCAATTTTCAGACTTTCTCTAAGAAGTTTTTTGGTTGTAGTTACAGTATTCCCAAAAACAATTTTTGAATCATATGCACATAAAATTAGAGATGGAGTAAATTCTGAAATAACCTCTTGCATTTTTCTATCATATTTTAATCCAGAAATGTCATTGATTATCTCAATACCATTTTCTAAAGCATCTCTTGCAACTTTGGACCTACATGTGTCAACAGAGATTGGGAGATTGGAGATATTTTGAATTATTTTAATTGCATCAAGAATTCTTTTTGATTCAACTTTTTCTGATATTGCTGTAGATAGATAAGGTGCAGTAGACATACCTCCAACATCGATAAAATCTGCACCTTCATTTTCCATCTGTTTTACAGTATTTTTTATGTGAATTTTTGTTGTCTTAACAGATTTTTTGTAAAATGATTCAGGACTGATGTTAAGAATACCCATGATACGTACAGGGTTTTTTCTACCCACACCTACATTTCCAATTCTAGTCATAGGGTTTATCAAAAACTAAGGCAATTTGAGTTATATGATGATTTCAGGTTGGAAAAAGAGGTATTCGGATATTTTGAAAGAATTCAAGTACAGTGAAAAAAGGGATAGAGAATCGGCCATGCTTTTAAACTCAATTATAAAAAAATCAGACGTTAATGAAAAAATTACTAATCTGGTTAAAAATAAAACTGTTTTTGTGATAGGTTCAGGACCTTCATTATCAACTGCTATTCCAAAATTAAAAAATTTCAAACAATCAATAAAAATTGCTGCAGATAGTTCCGTTAAACCGTTAGTAGAAAATGGAATTATTCCAAATATTGTTGTTACAGATTTAGATGGAGATGTAAATACATTTAAAAAAATTGCTGAAACAAAATCAATATTTGTTGTACATGCACATGGAGATAATATAGAAAAGTTAGAATTTGCAAAAGAATTTAAAAACTGCATAGGAACAACTCAGTCAAAACCTTTTAGCAAAATAAAAAATTTTGGAGGATTTACTGACGGAGACAGAGGAGTTTTTTTAGCTAATCATTATGGTGCGAAGAGAATTATTTTGTTTGGAATGGATTTTGGAGATCGAATTGGAAAATTTTCAAATACAAAAAAATCAGAAAGAAAAACAAAATTGATGAAACTAAAAAGAGGAAAATATCTTTTAGAATGGCTATCAACTATTACAAAATCGGAACTTTATACCACATCAAAACCAATTAAAGGGTTTAAAAAAATATCGAATAAAGATCTTGATATTATAATTACCTAGAATGCATTTAATACCCATACCTCATTGATCAAATTATGAAATTTTCAGAGGAGCAAATGAGAGACATTGTTGCTTTGAAGGATAATTTAATCGAACAAATTGATAAACATCAAAAAGCCATAGAAATGTTAGAAAAAAATATAATGATTTTGGATTTAGTTTTAAAGGGATCTAGTTTTACAAAAGCTTCACAATTAGAAGAAATAAGAAAAGTGGAAATTCAGAACAAAGCAGAGACTATAAAAAAACCTGTAGAGAATTCCATTCCCATTAAAAGAGGAAGCGATGGCAAGGTAATTGCCAATGCCTATGTCACAGCAGAACAAGTTTCCATAGTTTTGGATGATGAAATTGAAATAGATGCTGACACTCCACCCTTCAAATCGTTTTTCTTAGACAGAATTATTGGGGAAATGAAAAAAAAGGATTCCGTTGAGGCTGAAAACGGAAAAATCCAAAAAGAATCAATTATTCATTATATGATAAACAAAAATGGTTCAGACATAAGAGAAATTATCATCAAAAACTATAGGGAAAAAGAAAGAGTAAATGAGTTAATTAATACAGCAGGCTGGTCATTAACACGAATGCTTGAAAATATCAAAAAGTGATGACATGGATACAATTGTAGTTTTAGATTTTGGTTCGCAGTATAGCCATTTAATTTGTAGAAGAATTAGAGAGTTTTCTGTTTATGCAGAACTTGTTTCTTACGATATTAGCTATGAAGAATTACAAAAGCACAATCCAAAGGGAATAATTTTTTCAGGAGGTCCATCAAGTATTTATAATTCAGATGCCCCTGCTCCAGACAATAAAATTTTTGAAATGAATTTACCATTACTTGGAATTTGTTATGGACATCAATTAATTGTAAACAAATATGGCGGTAAAGTAAAAAGGGCAAATAAAGAATATGGTTCATCTTTACTTACAATCGTCAATGATAA
>JAOUAE010000019.1 GCA_029861085.1 Candidatus Nitrosopumilus sp.
CAATATTCTAGGAATTATTCTTGCCAACGGAATTGCCAAAAAAATTATCAGATATACCCATGAATAATTAGGATCTGCCATTAATTTTTGATACGCAGAGATGTCTTAAATTTGTTAAGAGAAGGGCAATATACAGGCGTATTTTTGATTAGATTAGTATAATAGTAGAGTATAGTCACTAATCTTATTGTCGAAGTATCAATCTCCTAAAGTCAATGTAAACATGAGTGCGGCAAAAGGAGTTTTAGTAGCAATTATCATTCTTATCATAATTGGAGTAGTAGCAACAGCTTCAGTAAAGATAGTGGATTCAGGTCACAGGGGCGTACTATTGCATTGGGATGCAGTTGATCTTTCAAATCCACCCCTTGATGAAGGATTGCATTTTGTTGTCCCTTTTCAGGATGACGTAGTCAATATTGAAGTTCGTACCCTCAAATATGCAAGTGAGGCCAGAAGTGCATCAAAAGACTTGCAGACTGTAGAGACGACAGTGACTGTCAACTATCACCCAGATAAGGAAGGAGTACATAGATTGTACAAAAATCTAGGCTTGGATTATGAAAATAGAGTGATTCAACCAGCCATTGAGGAAACAGTAAAACAAGTTACTGCAAACTATAATGCTGAGGAATTAATTACAAAAAGACCTCTTGTCAAAGCAGATATTGAATTTTCAATCAGAGAAAGATTAAATCAATTTGATGTCGTGACAGAAGTAATTTCAATTACAGATTTTGAATTTTCTGCTTTATTTGCATCTGCAATTGAATCAAAAGTAGAAGCAGAACAAAAAGCACTAAAGGCAGAAAACGACTTGAGAAGAATTGAAGTAGAAGCAAGACAGAGAGAAGCCAACGCCATCGGTTTGGCAAATGCAAACATTGCAGAAGCAAAGGGTGAGGCAGAGGCAATAGCAATCATCAACCAGGCATTAGCAGAAAATCCAAATTATCTTGAATGGCTAAAGACACAAGCTTGGGACGGTCAACTACCACTAGTTGTAGGTGAGGGTGGTACACCATTCATTTCAATTCCAGTAAACCCCTAGATCATTTAGAAAGTATTATTCACCGTATTTTTGATTATCTCTAATTGCATCATACATTGCAAGAAATTGGTCAGGTTCATTTTGTCTATAATTTTTTTCAAGGTTTTGGATTTCCTGATGTGAGATTTGTTCTCCTTTGCTAGCATAATATTCCTTAATGATTTCAAAAGGAGTTTTTTTGATATTATATTTTTGGAGTGATCTATTAACAGATCTTTTACAATACAAATCATAAATTAAAAATCGATAAACAAGATATCCAGATAATCCTATGACTGAAACAATCAAAATTGGAATTATGATAATTGACACCATACAATTAGTACAGTATTTTGATATTTTATTGTTCTTCTATTTTCGGAATTTGGCAAAATATTGGATTTGGATAGAATTAGGATGTAAATTAGAGCCTGAAACATGATTAGAAAGCAGACATTTCAATTAGTGAAGATACTAGTAAAACTAGTTAATTAGAATAAATCACACTTCCATGTCAATCTACGTCACACATCTATTAACGAAAAATCCACTGATAAATTTTTTAATTTTGAGAAATAATGATTCATCAAAATTACAAATCAACAATATCAAAAAAATGCAAAGACAATTCAAAAAATTCTCATTATACAGGTAGTAGATTAAAAGAATCTCATGAGAGATAAATTTTTAAAAATGATTTCATTCAATGTATTTTTTTTCTGACTTGTCTAATTTGTCCTCAACTTTTCTAATTACCTTGTATAATGTCGGTAAATTCATAGAGATTAATTCTGATGGGAAAAACACATCTCCATAACCCTCACCCTGCCTGATAATGAGATGGTTTTTTTCTAAAACACCAATATTGTGTTTAATTGTTTTATAGTCTAGTTCTAGTTTTTTTGACAGTTCCAATGTGTTCATAGGGATTTCAGTAATTGAACAAATAATCCTTAATCGAGTGTATCTGCCACTCATTCCAGTAAAGACAGAAGTAAATATTTCATTTATGTGTGGATCCACTTTAATTTCATCATAATCTGCAACTTCTCTAAAAATTTTATTTTTACAAAGAGAATCAAACGGCAACACATATGAAATTATTTGATCAGATTTAAAACTAATTCTAAATTAAATTCCAAATTCAAATTAGATATTATTTAGATTTAATGACTTGAAATCTAGAAGGTCTATCGTTGTAACAAATTAACTTTACTTACCATCAAAAAGATATTTTGTGTCATAGATTCAACTAAATCATACCAAATTGATAAAAGAGTTTTTTGTGTAAATGAATTCCAAAAAAATAATGGGTTTGTTTTCACGCAAAAAAGAAATCATTTTGGGTAACAATTGTCCAAAATGCAACACGCAGTTTTCAGATCCACAAAGAACATTACGCCATATTGAAAAAGCACATCAATCTAAAAAGAAATTTGAATGTAATTCATGTGGATAAAAATAAGGTTCATTTTGGTATTCTATTAAATATGAAAAAGGAATACTGCTACCATGAATATTAAAGACAAGTTAAACAAAACTTCAGGAATTATAGCTCTGAGCATGTTTGTATTGCTAGTAATAAGATACATTACTGAAAATAATTCATTATTAGGATTTCCAAATGCTACCATGCTTTATGCTCTAATGCCTGCAGCACTAATCTGGTTTGGTACAAGGAAAAATGGATGTGGAAGTTGTAATCAAACTTGTGGTGTTTCAGAAAAGCAAGACCAAGAAATGAAAGAATAATATCAAAATCCTTCTTTAAAAAGTGAAAAAGTTAACTTAGTTTCTTTAAGGAGAAACGACAATGTATTTCACAGAATTGAAATCAAACGATAGAACTTTGATAATTGTAGCCATGATTGCATGAATGATAGGATTAGCTGTAACTGTAGCATTTGTAGGGCAAGGAAATGTAAGGTATGTCGAGATTTTTTGGGCAGAAACCGTAGAACAAACAATAGTTTTCGAAGAAATTAATGGAGAAACTCAAGTAAGAGGAATTAAAGCAGTTTCAGGGGAGTCAAACCCAACATTATTGTCACGTACATCGTTTACATACATTCTAACTGTGATTAATAATGGAACAACATTTCACAGACTATACATAGATGAATTTAATGTTCAAACAGAGTTACTAGAACCAGGACAGCAAGACACAATCACAATTTATCCAGACAAAGAAGGGGAATTTACATATTACGATAAGAAACAAGAACTTTTTCCACTAGGTAAAATCAAAATTGTTTCAGTCGTTCCAAGTGATGATTTTCAGGGGACATGGAAAGACTTGATTTAATTTGAAAAAGAATAAAGACAAATGATAACCTTTTTACTTTTTGCCAATTACAAAATCGACTTTATAATTTAAAGTAGCACGTGAGTTTAGTTTTAAATTCCAAGAGATATCAGATGGAATTTTTGTTTTGGGCATTATTTTGAATCCCAAATTCTTTAAATTAATGCGTAATGTTGTTTCGTCAAGTGGTTTTTTCACTGAATTAACTCCTCTATCAAAATCATATGGATCAGTGATTATAAAATAACCAGTTGAAATTTGTTTTGAAACATGATTTAGAAAGTCCATAGGTTCTACTAATTCTAAAACATTCAATGCAAGAATAAGATCAAATTGTAAATTTCCAAATACAGGAGATAAAAAATCAGATACGACATAATCAAGATTATTTTTGTATGATTTTTTTGCATATCTTAAAGCTGTGAATGATCTATCAACTCCAAACACCATCTTATGAGATTCAGCCAAAAATGAAGTCACGGTTCCAATAGAACATCCATATTCTAAAACAAGATTTGATTTTTTTATTAAATTGAGATTATTTTTTATCGAAGAATAGAATTTTGAACTGTTACTATTTTGATATATCATGGACCAACGTTCTTCAAGCGCAGTTCTATCATCAGAAAGTTGATTTATCTGTAATAAAGAAAATTTCCAGAATTTCTTCAAACTTTCAGTTTGAATCAATTGGTATAGTTTACCACCTAAAATTTTATGAAATGACAAGTATTTAGAAAGATCATCCCATAAAATAGGAATTTTTTCAATAACTGGAAATTCTAGATTGCATTTTTTGCATTCTAAAATTCCCTCTTCAATTTCTTGGCCAAGTTTGAATGCATTTAATTCTAATTCTGAATTACATCTTACACATCTTAAAAATTGAAGACTAGATTCTAGCATTTTCTTATAACAGATAAACGATTATTGAACTAATAATTTCTTTGATAGAAAAAACCAAGATAATATTAAATGGAGTATTTTTAGATTTTATACAAATTGGGAGAATTTCAAGAATTTGCAGAGGCTCTATTTGGTCAATTATCAGTTGAAATCGATGAAGAAAAAGAGATTGCAGAGTTAGCAGTCAAAGCAAAAGAAGACATTGCAAACAAGGTACAATTCAAAAAATTAGAAGAGATTGCCAAGGAAGTATTACCTGATTTTAAAAACAAAGTAGAAAAATTTCTTGGAATTAAAATTGCAGACAACATACAGATCGAATTTCCAGAATTGGAAGAATTAAAGAGATTAAAAGGAAATAAGGTATTTGCAGATAAAGAATCAAAAGAATTTGTTGCAAAATTATTTGAGGCAGTTGCAAAAGAGAATCTAAAAAAAATTGCAGAATTGATGCAACAAGATACTGCAAAATATTTAGTATATTCAACATATGCAATTCAGTACATATCTAAAATCACAACAACATATGGCGATTATCTTGATTCAGTAATTTATCTAAATAAATTTATTTTATCAAGATATCCACAAATTATTCTTCATAAACAAGGTGAACCGTATGAAACACGGTTTGAAAATGTAAATTCAGGGTACCAAGGGGCAGTGAAGATGACAGTACTAGAGGAACTAATTCATTCTGCGCAAGAGAACCTACAACAAGTAAATAAAAATGCTGCCATGGAAGTAAATAAAATTAATGAAGAATTAGCAAAGATAATTTTAGCACTTAATACTGAAACCGTTAACACATTATCAGAATATTGTCAATTACAAGCGGTGCCAGATGATTTTCCATTTGCAAAAAAGGCCAATCTATTTTTCTTTTTGAATCCAGATCATTTCTTAATCGAGCAAATTGGACCAGATGTCATGACATATACACATGTAGAGATAGATCCAAAAATAAAAGAGTCAATACCGGAACTTTTAGATATTTACAAGAAATGGCTAGTTCCAATCCAACAACATCATGCAGCGTTTACTACAATGGAAGGGATGGCAGGCTTTGCAATTGAAAACATCCTAAAAGATGATGAAGATTTTCAAAATTACCTTACAACGTTCATGGGAACAGATTTTTCATCATATCAAGTAAGAAAGAGTATGGGCAAGGACTTTACTAAAATAGTATACGAAAAATTAGGTAAAAATACGTTTAAAAAAATGATTGAAATCCCACCAAGCACCAAAGAACTCAAGGATCCTCAGCTATACCTCAATAAACTGAGTTTATGACAATTGGAAGAAAAGTTTGATCCGTTAATTGCAGAATGGATTTCATTTGTAAAAAATCCAAACTTTAACTTGGTTGAAAAATGTCTAAAGTTTGCGCAGATTATAGAATATCCAGATCTAAATGTGGATGAGTACATTAAAAAAATAAATCTAATTGGAAAGTCTCTCAAAGAATCAATTAGCGATATTAAAAATCCAACATATTTAATTTCAATGTTAAATGAACATCTCTTTGAAAATTTAGGTTTCAGTGGAGATGATGATGATTATTACAATCCAAAAAACAATTTTCTAAACGAAGTAATTGATAAAAAAATTGGACTTCCCATCACCATTTCAATTCTATATGTAGAAATTGCAAAATTTGTTGGATTAGAGCTTAAAATTGTAGGATTTCCGAGCCATGTACTAGTAAAGTATAATGAAGAAATGATTTTAGATCCATTTTATGATGGACGTCTACTAGATGTGGATGATCTACAAGATATTCTAGATACTAATTTTGGAGGTCAATTAGAATTTAAACCGGAATTTCTTGACGAAGTAACGTCAGAACAAATTCTCGTCAGACTAACTCGTAATTTAAAAAATTCTTATTTACAATCATTTGCTTATGAAAAAGCACTACGTTGTATCAATATGGTTTTGACAATGAATCCAGAATCTCCCGAAGACATAAGGGATAAAGGAATTTTAGAAGAACGATTACTAAATTTTGAAATTGCTTTAAGATATTTGAATAAATATTTAGAAATAAATCCAAATGCGGATGATGTAGACTTTATTTTAGAATTGATTAGAAGCATAAAGACAAAAAATTAATCAATTATAGAATCTACGTCAGTTCCTTTCTTGATCATTGATATTTCATGGCGAGCAATTTTATTTCTCAATGCTTGTTTAAGAATATCAACCTCACTTCTGAGTAATGCAATTTCGTCTTCAAGTTTTGCAACTCTCTCATAGATGGTTTCAGCGTCTGAACTCATGATTATCTATCAACAAAAAATTGTCTTAAAAAGTTATGGGTAAATGTTTTGATGGACAGGTTAGCTTTTTGAACTATAATTCAAATTCTTGACGACATTTCTCGCATTTTGCTCTCTCTTGTCCAGGTGAGCCAAGGAGGAATATTTTTCCAATTGTTTTACAAAGAGGACACATTCCAGTGGTGGCATTCTTTGGACCAGTACGAATAATTTTTTGGGTTTTTCTTCGTCCCATAACAAAACTTCCAAAATCGGTCTATTAAGTTTTAATGGCGCGGGGAGAGGGATTCGAACCCACGAGTTCTTGCGAACATGAAATTAGCAATCTCACGCCCTACCAGGCTAGGCGACCCCCGCATACGGATGCCTAATAGTCATCTGTAAATAAATTCATTTGTTGTTAAATGACCATAATCATTCATAATTTCATCAATTTGAAGTCTTTTTTTAACCACAATTTTGAGATCTATCTGTACGTATATCTTAGAAATAGAAGAAGGTTGAATTAAATATTAAACTACTAAAATTTGCAGTATTGAGTAAAAAAGCTGCAGTGATGAAAGGAGATGGTATCGGACCAGAAGTTGTAGACTCAATGCTTAAAGTTCTAAATGAATGTAATATCCAATCAGAGATTATTCTTTGTGAGGCAGGCTCTGAGCAGTGGGAAAAAAATGGAAGAAAGGACAAATCATACATTCCAGACGATACAATCAAGATTTTAGAAGAATCAGATGCATGTTTTAAGGGTCCAACCACAACCATACCAATTCCAGGAGCTCCAAGAAGTGTTGCAGTTACATTACGTCAAAAATTTGAATTATATTCCAATATCAGGCCAACTAAAACTTATGACAGATTGACACCAAATAGAAAACTTGACTGTGTATGTTTTAGGGAAGCAACTGAAGGGTTGTACACAGGAATTGAAGTAAAAATTACAGATGATGCTGCAATTGCAATTAGAAAAATTACAAGACAGGGTTGTGACAGATTCTTGAATTCTGCAATGGACTGGGCTAAAAAAAATAATATGAAAAAAATGGTTGCGATTACCAAAAGAAATATTCTAAAACAGACAGATGGAATTTTTTGGAATTCAGCTCAAAAAGCAGTAGAGGGAACAGATGTGGAACTATCAGAAATTTATATTGATAATATGGCACAACAAATGGTAGTAGCACCAGAACAGTTCAATGGAGCAGTTCTTGTAAGTACTAATTTGTTTATGGATATTATTTCAGAATTAGCTTCAGGGCTAGTAGGCTCCATTGGATTGATCTATTCTGCAAACATGGGAGATAATTTTGCAATGTTTGAGGCAGCACATGGAAGTGCACCACAATTTGCAGGACAAAACAAAGTAAATCCTACCGCAACTGTACTATCAGGAGCCTGGATGGCACAATATCTAGGTGAAAAAGAAATTGGGGATGCGATTTTTGATGCAACTTATCAGGTAATCAATGAAGGAAAAACAGTGACATGGGACATTGGAGGTAATGCATCAACTACACAAATGACTGAAGCAATTATCACATATGCAAAAGATAATCTAAAAAAATAACTAGTTATTAGTAGATTCTACAAGAATTAATTCTTCAAAGAAAAGTTTCTTTTTAGCTATTATTCGGGTTTTTAAGCCTAATTTTTGAGCATAATCAATCAATTTTTGATAGTTTGACAGAGAGGATGTTACAAAAATAAATTTAGCATTTTTTGCCATATTATCAATTACAGAATCAAATATTTTTTTAGGAATTTCAAACCCTTCAGCACCACCATCAGTGGCAACATCTAAAATTCCATCAGTTGCAAGATAAGGTAAATTGCACACTATAAAATCAAATTTTATTTTTAACGCATCTGAACCGTTACAACAAACGAGATTGTTTGTTTTGTAAGTTTGATGTTTTAAGACCTCACAATTAATATCAGTTCCAACTACAAACAAAAAATTCTCTGAAAGTAATTTTGTCAAATATCCTGAACCACTTCCAACATCTAAAGCAAAATTTCCTTTTTCATTTTTAATATTATCGACCATGAAAAAAGTATCCTCAGAAGGAGTATACTCATCATTTTTCAAGTATTTGCTTTGCAAGGGCAATTATTTCATCTCCTGAAAGATCATCTACTCGTTTATCCATTACAGTTTCTTTATTAAATTGCTTTAGAATGTTTTTAACAGTTTTTCGCCTATATGAAAAAATTTTATTAATTGTTTGAATTAGTTCTTTTGCTACATTATTTCTTTTAACTATTTTTAATATTACAGAATCAACTTTGGGGGGAGGAGAAAAATTATTTTTCCCAACTTTAGATATAGGTGTAATTTCAAATGCATGAGTTGCAATAATACTAATTGCTTTTCTTTTCTTTGATGATTTTGCAAGTAATTTATCAGCAAATTCTTTTTGAACCATAATCACACCATGAGAAAAAGAAGTTTGTGCAAGCCACTCAATTGCATCCTTACTCTTAGAATAGGGGAGATTAGATACAAAAATAGAAAAAAGGTCTTTTTTCTTAAAACCATCACCTGACTTTAAGACCAAATTGTCTAAATTAGAAAATTCAGATTTTGCTTTATTGACAAGTTTTTCATCAACATCTACTGAGATTACTTTATTGGCATTCTGACATAGTAAAGGAGTTAAAATTCCCAATCCAGTTCCAATCTCAAATACGGTGTCTTTTTTTGTGATTTTAGCCTCAGAAACAATGAATTGAGCTATTGAATTTGAATTAAGAAAGTGTTGTCCAAGTTGTTTTCGCTTTATCATCTTTTAACAAAGAGATTCATCCTACTTTCTCCAGTAATTTCATCCATGATTCTTTCTGAAATGTGTTTGATTGGTTCCTTGAGTCCAACCCGTTCTTGTAAATCCTGATAGCTTTCAAATTTTTTCTTTTCCCTTTCCTCAAGCATGTTTTTCATGTAGATCTTTCCAATTCCTGGAATTAATTCAAGTGCATGAATTCTTGGAGTCAAGGGTTGTGCATTATTAAGATATTCTACAAATTTTGATTCATTTTCAGTTACAATATTTTCCACTACTGTTTCTAATTCACTTTGGGCAGATGATGAAATTTTATCATATTCCATCTTTCCTAAAACGGATAAAACTTTAGTTCTTCCTTCTTTTCCAATATAGATTTTCTCACCAATCTCAAATGTAGAATTTGGAATTCCAAGAATTTCTAAAATGGTCAACCTATTTTCGCCAATGGCTGTAACAATAATTCCATCTCTACCTCGTACAGTTTGTGACTTACCTCTTGAATTAAAATCCAAAACGTATGCATATTCATCATACTTCCTAGGTGGTGATTGTGCCCGGTGCAAAATAAAATACCACTAAAAACCTATGAATGGTCCTTAATTATTTTGAGCATTTTTTCCAAAGTTTCAGCAAGAATTAATTTTTTCCAACCAAATGTGAAGGAACGTAATTCAGCTAAACTTGTGGGTCTAATGTTAACTATTTCAACAGATTCATCTTCGGTTAAATCACATTCTTTAATCAGTTGTTTTTTCATTTCTTTTGCTTCTTTAGCATCAATTGATATGAATTTTGAAACGTAATCGTATGTCCAACGTTGAATTTGATCCATTTCTTCAACATCAACTTTACCTAAAATTTCTTTTACTTCTGAAAGAGAAATTGCTTGTTTCTTTTTTACTTCTTCCATATTATACACCGAATGGTTTTACGTGATCTAATCTAGTGATTAAAGTTTTTGATTTATTACCTAATTTCACATCAAGGATAACTGTACGTCGGCCAACTGTTGTAACAACACCAACTTTACCGTGATATCGTCTGTGTGGCAATCCTTTGTGCTGTCTAGGATCAATAATGATGAGGGCTTGTTGACCTTCTTGATATTCACGTAGCAAAAATGAGACTCCTCTAGGGGCCTTTTTTGTCATCACAGATCTAGATTTGTGCTTAAATCCATGTGAACGGCCATGAGACTTCTTAGTTGCCATGTGTGTAAAATCTTCGAAAGCCCTATTTTAAGACTTAGAACAAGATATAGGGAAATTTAGCTGATAAGATCAGTTCTAAGTTGACCGCATGCAGCTGAAATTTCAGTGCCTTTTTCGACGCGAACTGTGCAGTTTATGCCAGCTTTAGATAAGATTTGTTCAAACGCAAGAACATTATTTTCTGATGGACGCTTAAAGTCACCAGCAGTTGGATTGATAGGAATTAGATTTACGTGAGAACCATTACCCTTCAAAAGCCTAGCCAGTTCTGATGCGATTTCGGGCGAATCATTAATTCCTTCCATCAAGGCATATTCAAATGTCACACGACGTCCAGTTTTCTTGAAATAATTTCTTCCAGATTCAATAATTTCTTCAACAGAATTTGGACTTGCAGTAGGAACTAGTTTTTTACGTAATTCATTATTGGGTGCATGAAGAGATATTGCAAGGCCAATCTGTAGATTTTCTTCCGCTAATCTTTCTATTCCAGATCTAATTCCAATAGTAGAGATTGTAATATGTCGTTGTCCCAGTCCAAATCCTCTATCATGTGTTAAAATTTTTACAGCTCTAATCATCTCATCATAGTTTGTCATTGGCTCACCCATTCCCATAAAAACTAAATTTGTCACATGCTCTCCTCGTTGCTGTAAAATTTCTGCAAAATGAATTACTTGAGATACAATATGTTCAGCCTTTAGATTTGTTTCAAATCCCATTTGACCAGTTGCACAAAATACACATCCCATTGCACAACCAATCTGAGTAGATACACAAATTGTTGATCTTGGATGACCACCAATTTTTAAAGGATCATATTGCATTAATACAGTTTCTACAGAAGTATCATTAGTGAGATTAAGCAATAGTTTTGTTGTATCTTTATCATCACTTACAACTCGATGAATTTCTTTTGCTGAACCTATAGTATAACCAGCATCAATTAATTCTTCAATCATTTTTTTTGGAAGTTGTTTAATTTCTGAAATATTTTTAGGGAATTTATAATATAATGGTAATAAAATTTGATCAGCTCGATATCTAGGATAGCCCATATCAATCACCAGTTGTTCCATCTCTTCTGGAAGTAAACGATATAGATCTGTCATGATGTATTAATAAATTCTCAAATGATATTATAATTTAATCAATAGTATAGAAAATAAAAAAATGTAAAAAGAGATTAAAAGATGAGAGAAGGTTATTCTTCAATCGGTTCTGAATCTAATTCAGGATCCATCATAGGTTCTACTGCAGCCTCAACCTCAGGTGTTTCTACTGCAGCCTCAACCTCAGGTGTTTCTACTGCAGCCTCAACCTCAGATGTTTCTACTGCAGCCTCAACCTCAGGTGTTTCTACTGCAGCCTCAACCTCAGGTGTTTCTACTGCAGCCTCAACCTTAGATTCTTTTGCTTTTTTCGTAGTTGCTTTTTTGGCAGTCTTTTTTGTCTTTTTCTCTGTTTCTTCAGGATCTATGACGCCTGCTTCACCAAGAGCAAAGATCACTTCCTCTTCAGGATGATGAGGACTATCAACCATTCTGGCAATTCGTTTCTTGCCTGATTTTTTAAAGTATATTCTATAGGTACTTGTATGTGCAACTACATTTCCACCAATTGGGCGAGTTGGATCTCCAAAGAAAACATCAGGGGATGCCATAACTTGATTTGTTGCAACTGCGGCACAGTTGTATGTTTCTGCAATTCTGGATAGCAAATGAACGAAATGATTTAGTTTTTGTTGTCTAACAGATAATGTTCCACGTCCAAGATATTCAGCACGGAATAATCCAACTGCAGAATCTGCAACAATTAATTTAATATTGTTTTCCTCAATTATCGAACCAGCTTCTTCAAGAATTAATGTTTGATGTGCACTGTTATATGCACGAGCAACAATAATACGATCTAGAACTTTTTCTGGATCCATTTCATGGGCTTGGGCAATAGATACAATTCTTTCAGGTCTGAAAGTATTTTCGGTATCAATATACAAAACACCACCATCAAGACCACCTTCTGCTTTAGGTTTTTGAACCATTACAGATAGTGTATGGGCAAATTGAGTTTTGCCACAACCAAATTCACCATAGACTTCAGTTAAGGCTTGAGTTTCTATGCCACCATCAAACAGCGTATCAAGACAATTTGTACCAGTTGTAATTTTACCAATACTTTGTCGATGTTTGTAAATTTCACTTGCACTAACAAAATCTTTAGCAATTAATCCCCCTTCAACTAAATGTTGTCTGGCTTTATTGACAATCTTTTCAGCGGTATCCTTTTCCATTCCAGTTATTTCTGAAATTTCAACCGGGCCTCTAACGATGAGGTCCATGACGTTATGTACACCTGCATCAGATAATTTTCTTGTAGTTACAGGACCTACGCCCTCTAAGCTGTCTAATCTTAAATCTTCTACCATACCGTATAGTACGGTACCAGTACATTATAAGCTTTATGTTTTTAGAATTCTGTTAAGATTACAATGTCATTGAAAAATTATAGAAAATCCACAAATCATAACGAAATATGAAAACCAAGTAAACTAAAATACAATTATAGAATTTTAGTAAAAATTAACTATCGTCTCTTTCTTCTTTGTCCAGGTTTATTTTGACCAGGATATCGACCCAAAGCAAATCGTTTTTTGAAGTTACTTTTGTTTGCAACACTAGAACTATCGCCTACGATTTTTCTTCCTTCTACTTTAGGAGTTTGCCCTCGTACTTTACCTGCTTTAGTAAGTGAACCGTGTGTTGCCATGTTTTTGAATGAGAATTAGTGAATTTATGTATTTGTATGACTACCAATATTTGGCTTTAACAGTCTCAATAACTTTCTCATGTTCCTTACTCTTTCTACGTGCATATTTCTCCATTGCACCAAGTGGAATACCGCCAAGAGATCTTGCTATTGCGTTAAAGAAGTATCTTTGAGGACCTTTTGAGCCAGTCTTAGTCATGAATTTTTGAATGCCATATTTGAAATTATGCTGCCATGTCTTGTAAAGGACACCTAATTGTGCAGGAGTCATTTCATTTCCAATGTTAAAGAATTCAGATTGTTCAAGCAATCCAATTGGAACAAACGTAAGTGCGGTAGCAGTAAACATGGAGTCAGGTTGTTCATGTTCCAATTCACTAATCAATTGAATTGTGTCCCATGAATCCTCAGGAGTTTCATCGTTATCAAGACCCATAATCAAAGTAAACGCAGGAATCCAATAATTTTCATTCATTGCCTTTACACCTTCTTTTACAACCCAATGCCATTCAGATGGATCATATGGAGCAAGTTTTCTATCAGCATATTTTCCAATTAATCTAAGACTTCCAGTTTCAAAACCAGCTTGGACGCCAATCATATTTTCAGGACCTGCTTTCATAATTCTTGAAAGATTTGGAAGAAGTTTCTCATCAGCAATCGCACCTGCCAATGTACCATGTGTAGGATTTGTATGTTCCACACCAGTAGACATGATTGCAGTAAATAGTTCTTCTAATGCTTCTCTGTTTGGTTCCATTCCTTTTGCAGTTCTTGGATCCATTCCATAAACAAAGATATCATCGCTGTGAATCCATGCAGATTTAGAACCACCTTTTTTTATGTTGACCTCAATTTCTCTTTTCACTTTCTCTGGAGAATAATATCTTAATGATCTTAAAGTGACATCACAGAACTTGCATCCCCTTCCACAACCACGCATTACCTCAACCATTCCGTGCATACTTGGTTCTACAATGTCAGGAATTTCTTCTAGATCAGGTCTATCCCAAAAGTTTACAAATCTTCCGTGAATTTTTTTTCCTTCTCTTTCAAATTCTTTTATGTTAACTTTAAAGTCACTTCTCTTTCTGAAAGGATCCATATTTTCAAAGTCGCCGTTAATAAGATAGTTAAAGAATCTACCAGCATGACCGTCAATTTCAGGTGCAATGCCACCAAGTTCCCCTTCAAGTATTGCATAAATTCCAAATTCCTCAATTTTTGCTGGATCATAGTTGTATTGCCATGTTCCAGAAGCACCTGAAATTACTTTAGCTTTACTTCCAGTTCTTGCTTTAGCAGCTTTAATTCTATAATGTAATTCTGTATTGTAAAATTCATCATAAGACGTCTGTTTTCTCCCATAAGTAAATGTCATAGTAACTGGACCCATTCCAAGTGGGTCCATCTCATAAGTTCCGATAACTTCAGTTTCAGGACCAATGAATTTTTCAATGTGATTTGGATGTGCAACAACAACATCTTTTCGTGCAAAGCCATCACGTAACAAACCAGCTTCTAATTTTCTTAATCCATATGGAGCATATTTTGCCGCACCATCAATATCAGGTGACCAATTACAAATGAAATCAAACA
>JAOUAE010000101.1 GCA_029861085.1 Candidatus Nitrosopumilus sp.
ATCTTTGAATATGCAATGATAGAGTTTTTCTTTTTCCATTTTTTCAGGTTTAAAATTAACACCATTTTCATCTACAGATACAGGATATTCCATAAAAATACTGAATCAGTATCAGTATTTAGATGAAGTGAGTCAATTATTCGTCAGTATTTTTTAGATTCTTCAAGTTTAGCGCATTAGAAACTTGAGACTTTCTTACTGGATAGCAGGAATAGGTGTAATCGGTCTATCCAGACATGATTGAATTATTTGCGTTTTTTGCGATTATCTTTAACTTCATCATGCAAGTCTTTAACCATAGATATCAGTAGCTCAACTTCGTGTTTTTCTAAATTTTCAATGTCGTTTATTTTTTTAATGATTAAAGACTTTGTAGAATATTCTAACGTTTCGTGTTTTTTTAATCTAGAACCGACAAGTCGGGCTCCCAATACGGAGATAAAAGTGCCAATTATGGAAATACCTACAAACATCAGTACAATTCCCATCAATCTTCCAGCTTCGGTGACTGGAACAACATCTCCATAACCTACAGTTGTTACCGTAGCAGACACCCACCAAAATGCATCTATTAGAGTTGTAATCTGAGCCTCTTCATGAGTAGATTCAATCAAATAAATCCCTATACCGCTACTGCCAATTACCAATATTGAAATTATTAACAGATAGATAAGAAGCTTCAACAGAAACAATTGAAAGGCAAGATACTAAAAACCAAATTAAGATTTTCAAGTTAGATAACATACTAATATTTTTTAATGAATGCTCTTCAAACTAGACCAGACAGAGTAGTCCGACGATATCTAAAATCATAATTACTGTATTTCCCTCCAATGAGACACATGTGAAAACCCAAATTATTTTGATATGCATTAATCAAATCAACTGCAGTTTTGAAAGATGCATTCGATTCTACTGAAATCTTATATGCAGCCATTAACTGAGAAACTGGGAGATTCTTTATTTTTAAAACATAGGTTAACCAACAATGCCACTTATTTCACTCAAGCATTAAAGAATCAATTCTGAGAATCAGTTTAGAGAATTTCACTGATTATAATATAGAAGAAATGAGAAAATATCATGGAAATGCATTGGTTGTAAAGTCATTCAAGTTTCACACTCCTCAAATCACATATCTAATTAAGAAAAAATTATGGGCGCAAGTTCTCGTTGCATTATTTTTAGGATTGGTCTTTGGCGTGTTTTTGGGTCCAGAGGTAGGAATTGTTGAAAAAGAAACTGCAGAAATCATCACTGATTGGTTATCAATTCCTGCCAATCTGTTTCTAAAGATCATTCAAATGATCATCATACCATTAATTTTTGCATCAATAATCAGAGGAATCACATCAGCAGGTAGTTTGGAACAACTTCAAAAACTGGGCTTGGGTGCGGCCATGTATTTTGTTGTAACGACCATAATTGCATTAACTATTGGAATCCTTCTTGTTTCAGTCATTACACCTGGAAATTTAATTGATAGTTCTCTGATTAGAGAAAGTTTTGGTATTGAAGATATCGAACATGTTGAAAGTGCAGAATTTAGCATTCAGGATATCCCACAGAGCATAGTAGGTGTGATACCAAGTAATCCATTGGCGTCATTCATGTCTGGAGAGATGCTAAGCATAATCGTTTTTGCGTTGATTGTCGGGGTTTCCATGATTTCATTACCAAAACAAAGCTCTCAACCAATTCTTGACTTGTTAGAGTCCATACAAAAAATCACTCTGAAGGTGGTGTCATGGGCAATGCGTTTGGTACCATTTGCTGCCTTTGGTCTAATAGCTGGAATAACATCCAAGATTGGTCTTTCTGCAATGACAGTGCTTGGAGCATACATGTTGACTGTAGTGATTGGTCTTTTTGCAATGATACTAGTATATGTCATAATTATCAAATTTTTTACAAAGAGACCACTATCATCCACATTTACAATGATGAAAGATGCACAACTCCTTGCATTCTCAACTTCAAGTTCTGCTGCCGTAATGCCATTGTCTATCAAAACTGCAGAGGAGAAAATGAATGTAAAACCCAAGGTATCTCAATTCATCATTCCTTTGGGAGCAACAATCAACATGGATGGAACAGCCCTATACCAGATAATAGCTGTATTTTTTCTTGCCCAACTTTTCAGTATTGATTTAGGATTTACTACAATATTGCTAATCACATTAACTGCACTTGCTGCATCCATTGGTGCTCCTTCAGCTCCAGGAACAGGAATCGTAATACTTTCTACAATTCTCATTGCAGCAGGCATTCCACCTGTTGCAGTTGTGCTTTTGCTTGGCGTAGACAGAATTCTGGATATGACTAGAACGATGGTCAATGTTACAGGTGATCTTACTGCTTGTCTATTCTTTGATAAGCGAATAAAAGTAGATGATTCTCCTGAAGAGAAATAATGAGTATGAATCAAAAATTCATGTTTTAGAGATAGATTGTGTAGTCATTCAAATGGTTTCAATATTTTGATAAATTCACAATACAGTAATAATCATATCAGGTTTTAGAACAATATTGGAAACAAGAGTAGTTTTCCACATAGATTTTGATTATTTTTATGCCCAATGTGAAGAAACAAGATCGCCAGAACTAAAAACAAAACCTGTGTGTGTATGTGTTTTCTCAGACAGGGGCGGGGATAGCGGTGCCGTTGCAACTGCAAACTATACAGCTAGAAAATACGGAGTAAAATCAGGCATTCCAATTGCATTTGCAAAAAAAAGACTAGAGGAAAGAAAAGACGCAGTTTTCTTGCCAGTGGATTTTGACTTCTATTCTGAAACATCTGAAAAAGCAATGGAGATCATGAAAAGTAGTGCGGATGTTTTTGAATATGTTGGACGAGATGAGGCATATTTGGATGTAACAAAACGAGTTGATGGGAATTTTGAAAAAGCAAGTCACTTAGCACAGCAAATTAAAAATTCCATCAGAGACAAGATAAAACTTAGTTGCTCCATAGGAATTTCCCCCAATAAATTAATTTCAAAGATAGCGTCTGACTTTCAAAAACCAGATGGCCTTACCGTTGTACCTCCAGATAAAATTGAAATATTTTTAGAGGAATTAAAAATTAGAGCAGTACCAGGCATTGGAAAAAAGACTGAAGAAAGATTTTTGGAAATGAATTTAGAAACAATTCAAGATTTAAAAAAATTGGACATTTTTACTTTGAATAAAGAGTTTGGTAGAAAAAGTGGAACTTACATCTATAATGCCGTAAGAGGGATAGACAATGAACCCGTCAGAGAGCGTGAAGCCAGTGTACAGTATAGTAAAATTACAACATTGAAAAAAGATTCGAAAGATTATCAATTTTTGTCTGAAAATATCCTAGAATTATGCAAAGAAGTCCACAGCGTAGTTAAAAAAAATAATCGAATGTTTAAATCGGTTGGAATACACTTTGTTCAATCAGATTTATCAAACAAATCAAAATCAAGAATGCTAAGAAACCCAACAAAAAGCATAGAGGAATTACAAAAAAATGCAGACCAACTACTAAAAGAAGCCCTGGAAAATCAAACAATCACAATTAGAAGATTAGGAGTAAAAGTTTCTGAACTATCAGAAGTGCAAGGTCAGAGCGACATTACAACTTTTTTTTAAAATGACTTAAAATTATTGTTCTGATTTTTTAAGTCGCCTGGATTCAATCAAAATTACAATCAAAATGAAAGCAAACAGCCAGGGCAGAAACATTATCTCACCTGCAATTTTATGATATTCTTCCCACGCCACAGGATCAGTCGTGACTTTGAGTGCATACCAAGACAATGAGAAAATTCGGATTAAATTAACAATAATCGTTCCAATAATTCCTAAAACAAAATAAACAACTTTTCGATTTCGAGGGATGTTTAGTTTTAACATGAATGCCCCAATCACCAATGAAAAAATAATAATGCTATGAACGCCAGCTGATGGCCAAAATACCTGAAGAGCCATGGAACCATGATCACCACGTAAGAACATGACATTATCTCTGGCTACTGCAGTTCCTAGATCAAGCACTGTCACTAACCAGACATTGGCCTGAACAAAATAAGGAACAACATACTGCAATGGTCCCAGGGTGTCATAGGGGAAAAATGCATCAAGTGAAAGAATTATCGCAGTTCCTGTTAGAAAAATTGGTCCGGCAGGAGCAATTCTAATCCACCTCTTTCCAAAGAATATACTCAAAGCAGCAACAACAAATATTGCCATCACAACAAAATCCCACATCCAAGTCCACGAATAGATTAGTTGTACGTCAAAGAGTTCTGCAGATTCAATAATGTGTTCTCTTAAACCATATTCCAATGAAGCAAGATATGCAATAGTAAGAATCGCCATAGGAATTACAGATAATAATCGCTTCTTTGAAATGACAATTTTTAGTCCAATTAATTCAGCTACTACAAAGATAAGTGCAAAAAGATAGCCTCCCCTTCCTTCGTTCCAACTCCAAGATATAGAATCAGGATATGCAACCATTGCAAAAAGAATCGGGCTTGCAATAATGAAAATTCCAAAAATCAAGTTCCAATTCTGCATCAAGTTAAATCCAAAAAAGGCAAATAAATATCCCAACTTTACATATTTTTAAAATTAACAGATCACAAAAAGGGTTTTAAAAAATTCTTAATACCCTCATCGTCCAATTCACCAACTTCCAATGTTTTATCATTTGTTTAATTGAAACACACTGGATTATCATGTTAATTCTAAAAAATACTAGAATACACATTACAAGATTGCAAATGGTCGCCTAATGGATGACTTCAATATATTAAAGTCAAGAATTTAACTTACATTCAGTTTTTAGGGACTTCACAGTTGTGAAATAGGTAACAGTTAGAATTCCAATGGCAACGATTCTAATTGGAATCTCATAATTTGTCAAAAATGCAGTGGCAGTGGCTCCAACTGAACCAAAAGTAGAGATTACAGCAAATCCAATAGGCCCACAACTACATGCACCAGCAGCAGCACCAACTATAGATCCAACAATGCTTCCACCGATTTTTTGTTTTGATTTTTGGAGAATGATGATACGGAATATGTTCATCGGTAGTACCAATGCAGATAATGCAGAAATTATTACAATAAGGACAAATCCCAATTCAGTTCCAGAA
>JAOUAE010000020.1 GCA_029861085.1 Candidatus Nitrosopumilus sp.
TACTCTTTCTTTCAACAACAGTTTCAGGAGCAACAATATAGTCACCGATTGGAAGTGTTTTCATCTCAAGATTCAAGCCTACAGATTTAAGAAGATCAGGAATTCCACTTTTTCTCTCCCTTTCATCTACAATGATTCGAATATTTTCTAATTTCACAAATAATAGATATAAAGAATTGTTAATATCTCATATGAAATTTGAGGAAAATTATTATTTTCTAGGATTGTCTTCCACAGATTGAGGATTTGGTGGAGGAGCATTTGCAGAACCACTCTTCATCATTTCAGTTATTTTTGTTTCTTGTTCTTTTAGAGTTTCTTTAAGACGGGTTTCTTGTTTTTCAAGAACAGTAGAACGTGTTTTATTCATTTCAATACGTTCTTCTAATTCATCAATTAATTCTTGTTTCTTTGATTTAATCAAAATAGTACCAGCTTGTTTGAATACGGCATCACCATCGGCAATTTTTTTCAATTCTTCAAGAGCTTTTTCAGTTTCAGCTTTTTCAATTTCAAGATGTTGTTTTTGAGTCATAACTGATTGGAGATTTTGTTGAGATTGCTGTAATTTCATAAGTTGCTCTTGGAGCCATGGTGGCATTTGTGGGTTTGACATATTTTATCAAAAAAATTGTTTCATTATATCTTTACCGATTCAATTGAATCATAGCTAGCTTGAATTAATCTAAGAGTAGAATTCAAATTTGCTCTGAGATGAGTCAAGTGCTCAGATTCAGCAGAAATAACAATTTTTTCATCAAATTTTATCAGGGTTTTTACTGGATTCTCCGGATAAAATTTGTTATCAATATTTACAGAATCATAAATCGCTTTTGAACTATCTTTTGCGTCAACTGTAATTTTTGCACTAAAGTTTAATGTCATATGCAGTTCCAGCTACTTTATAGCTGCATTTTTTACAAGACCAAATACCAACAGCATCTCTTCCAAATGATTGTGAACCACATTCAGGACAAACTCTCTTTTCTTTTAATTGAAGATGAATTTTTGTATACTGTTTTCTGAGCTTAATTCCATATCGAGCACCTAATCCTTTAAGAGATTTTTTTGCTTTTGCCATTTCATTGATCACCTTTCTGAGCTTCTTTTAATTTTTCCCTTATTATTGCTCCTACTTTAACAGAAATTTCGCCACATTGATTAATTTCATCCTGTGTAAATCCATTACTACCTCCTTTTTGCAAAGCACAAATGTTTCCATCAGAATCACTAGTTATTGTAATTCTTGCATCCATACTAGCCCATTCATCACCATTTGGATCAACAACGATATGATTTCCAATTTTTGCCATAGTTATTGACACCGGGATTGTACTAATTGGTAATTCAGATTCCCCACCTTCAACAAGTGTGGGTCTATCATCAACCATTTCCCATTTTGGAGTTTTTGATGTGAGTAATGCCGCGGTAGCAGCATAAGAGCATGCATCAAATAAATTTCCATCATAGTCAACAACTACATTATCAGCAAACACACCTATTACGGATTTATCTTTCTCGATAACTAATTGAGAAACATCAATCATGTGGCTTTCTCTAATTCCTCTATCAACGACTCTTGCCAATTCAATAACATGAGGTTGAGGAGGACCAGTTTCGACAGTAGGATGCGAAAGTGGTAAAAGTTCGGCAGTGCAAATGAAAAGACCTTTGTCACCAGTATCTGGAAAAGGCCTGTCCGGTTGGATTTTTACTCCGCAGACAACTTCAGTGTCACCAAGAAAAACTCTTGCTGAGCCATTTGCTTTAGGAATTGCATTAGTTTCAATAGTGATTTCACGTACTTCATCTAATGCACGACCATCTACTCTTTTACCCTGTTCTAATAATTCGAGGATTTGTGTTCTTTTTAGTTCGTCAATAACTGAAATAGACGTCAATTCTAAGCATCCTCCTTTCCAAAATATTTGTCCTTAAGTGCTTTCTTTTGTATTTCATAAACAATTTCACATCCTTTAACACCCACATCAACACAGTTTTTGTATTCCTCAGGAGTTAGAACGCCATCTAATTGTAATAATGTAATTTTTTTAAGACTTGGCATATAACCAATTGGCATATCTGCTTGACCGGCTTGATCCTCTTCATTATTAACATCAAGAACAATTGTATCTGCAACCTTACCAGATGCACATGCTGCAACCATATCTCTCATGGGAATTCCAGCATCAGCTAACGCAACAGAAGCTGCCGAAAGTGCAGCACATCTAGTTCCACCATCTGCTTGTAATACTTCAATAAATACATCAACTGCAGTTCTTGGAAATTTTTCTAACATAACGGCAGGCTCTAATGCCTCTTTGATTACTTTGGAAATTTCAATTTCTCTTCTTGAAGGAGCTGGATTTTTTCTTTCACCAACAGAAAATGGTTCCATATGATATCTAACTCTTAAAATTCCTGTATCAGTATTTGACATGTGTTTTGGATGAACATCTCTTGGACCAAATACACCAACTAAAATTTTGTTGTCACCAAATTCAATGTAAGCAGATCCATCAGCGTTTTTTAATCCACCAGCCTTAATCATAATTCGTCGTGGCTCGTCAACCTTACGTCCATCACAGCGAATGCCATTTTCGTCCAATAGGACCATTGTTGCGTCTCTTCCGCCCATTATGATTCATCCTTCATTTCTAGCATTTCTTTAATTTGGTCAGTTAAATTAGCAACATGTGCTTTTTCATTAACCATTTCTATGGCTTTTTTAGCCTTTAATAATCCCTCTGGAGTTTCACATGAAACAACTACCCATCCATTTTGTCCGATTGTCACTGCAGCATTAGTGGCCATTTCTATCATCTGAATCATACTGCCTCTTTTTCCAATCAAACGTGGAACCTTACTTGGTGAGATTTTGACCAAGTCACCAGAGTCAATTTTACCTAAATCCCTATCAGAAATAGTTACTAGTGGATCTCTTGTTCTATCAAAATTAGCAATTCTTGCAGCTACAAGATCGCCTGTTTTTAGCTTAGATGAAAGTTCATCAGCATGAGCAGAAAAATCTCGTCCAAAAACATCTTGTGCAGGTAAGAATCCAACATAGCACGAATTGATATCTAATTCCCATGATAATGATGTGTGAGAATTAACTTTACCAATTACAAGATCATCAATTTTTGGAATATATTTTCCAGTTAATGTAATTACTTTAACAGAGTCATCGTAGATTTCAGAAATTCCAATGGTTGTAGAAATTATCTTATCACCTTCAAGGACTACATTTTGTTCGGGTCTAAAAGGTCCGGTAGTTACTACATCGCCTGGAATTACATATTTTCTCTTATTATCCATTATTGAACTACCTCAACTGTTGCAGAGCCCTTAGTTATAGAACCTAATCTGTCTATCACATTTGGCCTTGCCGCAGCGGGTATTTCAAGTATTGCTTTTAATGAACCATTATTTTGCCATTCTTCTTTTTTTAGAGAACCTACCGATTTGAGAACTGCGTATGATTGAGATGCAAATTGTGCAGGAATTATAATTTCCAATTCAAGATTCTCAGATTTTAAGGCAATTATTGAACGCAATTTTTCAACAATATCTTTTACCTGTTCATCTACATTTTTTTGAGGATCAACTGAAACTCGACCGTCTTTCATGGCTTGCTCGATTCTCAGTGGAGGATGTGGAAGGTGGGTTCTAGGATCCACGTAAGTCTTTGCAATAAAATGAACAATCTGTTTTCTCTTTTCTTCAATCATTTTTCGTCTTTGATCAGTTGTAAGATTTAGATCACCTTTTTGCAAAATTATCTCTGCAATTACAGTTTGATCTTCAGTATTGAACGCCTTTAGTAATTTCTCAGTAGAAGGCCTCGTACCTTTTCCAGAATCAGTGTAAATGTCATCTGAAACCAAGACTGCAGAAATATCTTTTTTCTTTCCCAGCTTATAATCAAGTGCAGGATCAGGTTTTACCATAATTTCAAATTTTTCGCCTTCAAAGGAATATTTCACTAGTGTGACATCAGTCATTTCTAAAATAGATATGATGATTTGCTATTTATCTATACGTAAAACTAGCTAGATTTTTATGTGGACTTTGAAGATTTTGTTCAAGATTTGTCATCCTTAGAAATAATTAGTAAAGATAATCAAAAAATAGCTGTAAAGCTAAAAGGAATACCATTACAGTACGCAAATGCACTTAGACGAGTATGTCTAAATGGCGTTCCAGTCTTTGCAATTGATACTGTAGATATTATTGAAAATTCTTCCGTTTTACCAGATGAAGGTTTAGCACATAGATTAGGACTAATTCCAATAACAACAGACTTGTCCAGATTTAATGAGCCATCCAAATGTGAATGTCAGAGTGAAACGGGTTGTTCAAACTGCAAAGTAATGTTAATTTTAGATTCTGGAGATTCAGAGGTTACTAGAACAGTTCTTTCAAATGAATTATCATCTGAAGATGATTCAATAAAGCCAGTTTCAGACAAAATTCCTATTGTCCAACTAGCACCAGGTCAAAGAATTAAGATTGAATGTTATGCAAGACTTGGACGTGGAACACAACACGCCAAATGGAATTCTGCAAATATTTCAACACTTACTGATACGGATAAAGAGGATGTCAAAATTCTAACTGTAGAATCAACAGGTGCACTCAATCCAGAGCAAATTATTATTTCAGGAGCAGATGAAGTCAGCAATAGATTAGGACAATTCAAAGAAATGATTGCCCAAATTGAAGCATAATCTAAGCATAGACATTATATTTGGGTTTCAAACCGCATTATTCACATGACTAATCAAGTGGTTATACACATGGCCAAAGATCTAAAAAAAGCATCCACAAAAAATGATGCTCCAATTTGGGCAAAATTAGCAGAATATGCATTAAAACCATCTGCTGCAAGAAGAGATCTTAACTTGAATCGAATAGGTCAACTAACAAAAGAAAACGATGTAGTAGTATTTCCAGGTAAAGTTCTTGGAACTGGTAACATTTCTCATAAAATTACATTATTTTCATTTTCAATTTCAAATTCTGCAGCTAATAAAATTCTAAGAAATGGTGGAAAGATTATCAGCCACTCAGAATTGGTTGAACAAAATCCAACTGGAAAAGGAGTAGTTCTACTTGGCTAATGGAAGAATTAACAAACCCATTGGAATGGCTAAACAAGAAACAGTTGTAAGAACTGACAGACCAATTGTTGTAGATGCAACAGATCACATTGCTGGAAGATTAGCATCAAATGTAGCTAAATTGTTAATAAAAGGAAATAGAGTTTCAGTTGTTAATTGTGAAAAAATCATGATGAGTGGTACAAGAAGTAACCAAATTCAAGAGTATAGAGAATTTTTAGAAATTAACAGTATTATCAATTACAAACACGGACCAAAACACTATAGAAGACCAGATACAGTAATGGCAAAAATGATTCGTCAAATGCTTCCATTTGATAGAAAACCATCAGGAAAAGAATCATTTCAAAGACTAAGAACATACATTGGTTCACCTAAAGAAACTAAATCGATTGAAAAAATCCAATTTGAAAAAGCAAAAATTAGAAAAACAGCATCAAATTATACACAATTAGGCGAACTATGCAGAGTAATAGGATGGACTGAATGACAACTCCAAAAACTGAAATTTATTTTGCAACAAGAAAAACAGCTAGTGCTCATGTTTACATTACTAAAGGAAAAGGAAAAATTAGAATTAACAATGTTCCAGTAGAAATGATTCCACAAGAAACTGCTCGTGAAGTTATTTTAGCACCACTAGAAATTACAGGCGATTTAAGAGATAAAATCGACATATCTGTAAGAGTTAGAGGTGGTGGATTTATGGGACAAGCTAGTGCCATTGCGACAGGCATTTCAAGAGCACTTACAGGATGGACAAAATCTAAGAAAGAACCAAAAGATCACCCATTCCCAAAATCTACTAGAGATGACCTTAGAAAACGAATTACCGATTTTGACAAGTACTTAGTAAGTGGAGATGCCAGAAGAAAAGAACCAAAGAAATTTGGCGGACCTGGTGCAAGAAGAAGAAAACAGAAATCATATCGTTAGACTGTGAAGGCTGTAATTCTTGCAGGAGGCAAAGGAACTAGAGGTAAGCCATATACAGAATATTTTCCAAAAGCAATGACTCCAATTAAGGGTAAGCCATTGATCGATTACGTACTGAAATATATCAAATCATTCAGATTTATTGATGAGATAATTATCATTTCAGATTTTAACGGATTTGGAGGACAAATTAAAAATTATTACGGAGATCAAAAAAATCTCACGTTTGTACAAGACTCGCAAAGCGGAACTGGAGGAGATCTATTACACATAGAAAAAAAACTCAAAGGCGAATCAGAATTCGTGTTATGGTTTGTAGATAATTTATGTGCCATAGATCTGAAAAAAATGCAAGAATTGTTTAGAGAGAAAAAGAGTTCTGCATGTATTGCAACAAGAACTAAAAGAAAAGAAGAGACCGGATTTGCAATCGTTGAAAATGAAATAATTAAAGAATTCAAGGAAAAACCAACAATCAAATTACAATTGTCAGAATGTCTAGGAATCTATATGCTAGATGTAGATATCATCAAAAGAATAAAAGCAAAACAAAAGCAAAAAGAGATCAATCTGTCATATGATATTTTACAACAATTATCAAAAGAAGGAAAAATTAGTGCTTTTGACATTGGTGATAATGAATGGATAGATGCAGAATCACCGATGGTTTTAGAAAGAAATGAGAAAACAGTAAAGAAAATCATAAAACAGATGGGATTTTAGATTCTTTTTCGAATTCTAAAATTTTCTCTTCATATTGAAAAGTCTGTGCAATATCATCTAAGCCTTCTAATAGAATTTTTTTCTTGTAAGAGTCAATCTTAAAAGATATTTCTTCAGAGGAGGTTTTGATGATTTGATTTTCTAGATCCACCTCAATTACTCCAGTTTCATGTTGTAGTTTTTCCACAATTATTTGGTCTAGCATAATTGGTAAAACTCCATTTTTAAAGCAATTACTGAAAAAAATATCTGCAAATGAAGGTGCGATAATCACAGAAAAGCCATAATCAAGAAGAGCCCAAACAGCATGCTCACGACTAGAACCACAGCCAAAATTGTCACCAGCAACAAGAATTTTTGAATTTTCATATTTTGAATCATTTAATACGAAATCAGGTTTTTTGTTCTCATTCTCATCATATCTCCAATTAAAAAATAGAAACTTTCCAAATCCAGATTTTTGAACTAATTTTAAGAATTGTTTTGGAACTATCTGATCAGTATCCACATTTACCTTGTCAAGGGGGGTGACAATACTGGCTACTTTTTTGAAAGAGTCCACATTAACTCAAATCCATTTTTCTAACATCTACAAAATGCCCTTTAATAGCGGCAGCTGCTGCCATGACAGGGCTTACCAAATGAGTTCTGCCGCCAGTTCCCTGTCTGCCTTCAAAATTTCTATTGGAAGTACTTGCACATCTTTCACCAGGAGATAAAATATCAGGATTCATTCCAAGACACATACTACAACCAGCTTCTCTCCACTCAAAGTTTGCATTAATGAAAATTTTATCCAGACCCATTTCTTCAGCTTGTTTTTTTACCATTTGGGAACCAGGTACAACCATGGCACTAACATTTGATGAAATTTTTTGTCCTTTGATTACTTTGGATGCTTCAATAAGATCTTCAAGTCTAGCATTAGTGCACGAACCAATAAACACCCTATCAATTTTGATATCTTCAATAGCAGTTCCAGGTTCTAAAGCCATGTAATCAAGTGCCTTTTCAGCCCCTTTCTTTTGGTTGGAATCACCTTTTGAAAATTCATCTGGAAATGGGATTGATTCAGTAACATCACAAGTCATTCCTGGATTTGTTCCCCAGCTAACCTGAGGTGCAATATCATCAATGTGTAATGTAAATTGTTTTTCAAATTTTGCATCATTATCGGTTTTAAGATGATCTCTCCAAGAATCAACCAAAGTTTCATAATTTTTTGGAGTATATTCCCTATCTCTAAGATAATCAAAGGTTTTTTCATCAGGTGCTATCAAACCTGCACGAGCCCCTGCCTCAATTGACATGTTACAAATAGTCATTCTTTGTTCCATTGAAAGATCAGTTATTCCTTGGCCACGATATTCAAATACGGTGCCAGTGCCTCCTCCAGTGCCAATATTTTTGATAATGGATAACACGATATCTTTGGCAGTTACGGCATGTGGATTTTTTCTTTTACCTTCAACTCTAATTTCAAAAGGAGTGGGTTTTTCAAGCCACATGGTTTGAGATGCCAAAACATGCTCAACATCACTAGTTCCAATACCCAAGGCTAATGCCCCAAATGCTCCATGAGTAGATGTGTGACTATCACCACAAACTATTGTAGTTCCAGGCAATGTAATTCCTAATTGAGGGCCAATAACATGCACAATTCCCTGATTAGGATTATTGATATCAAATAACTTTATTCCAAAATCTTTACAGTTTTTTTCCAAGGTTTGGATTTGTACAGATGATGTTTGATCTAATATCGGAAGCGAACGATCAGTTGTTGGGACATTATGATCCATAGTAGCAATGGTAAGATCAGGTCGTCTAACTTTTCTATTGTTCATTCGTAACCCATCAAAAGCTTGTGGAGAAGTCACTTCATGAACAAGATGCCTATCGATATAGATTAGAGAAGGTCCATTTTGTTTTTCAACAACAGTGTGAGATTCCCAAATTTTTTCAAAAAGAGTTTTCCCCATTTTAATCCTGTTCGGGGTTATACTTGAATAATCCACCAGCAGCAATTATTTTTCCAATAATTTCTGAAAATGGTTTCATTTTGTATGTTTGATTTTTTGTAATATTTTTTATTTCATTTGAGGAGACATCGATTGTGACTTCGTCACCGTCAGAAATACCATCATAAGCATCTTGTTCAATTTCAATAGGTAGCAAAAATGCACCATCAACCGAATTTCGATAAAATATTCTTGCAAAAGATAATGCAAGTACAGCTTTTATTCCAGAATGGGATAATGCTATTGGTGCATGTTCACGAGATGAACCGCAGCCAAAATTTTTACCAGACAAAATAAAATCGCCTTCTTTTACTTTAGAATGAAAATCAGGATCCAACCCCTCCATTGCGTGTGTTGCAAGTTCTGCATAATCATGAACTTTAAGATATTGACCTGGAATAATCACGTCAGTATCAACATTATCTTGTGCATATTTTATGATATTACCTTTCATTACAAATCCCTCGGATCAGTGATTTTTCCAGTTACTGCAGAGGCTGCTGCTACTAATGGAGATGAAAGATAGGTTTGAGAGTCTACATGACCCATTCTACCTGGGAAATTCCTATTTGTGGTACTAATACAGATTTCATCTTTTGCTAAGACACCCATATGCGCTCCACAACAGGCTCCACACGTTGGAGGTCCAACAGTTGCACCAGCATCTAAGAAAATTTTCAATAATCCATTTTCCATAGCACGTTGATAAATTGAAATTGCTGCAGGTAAAATTTCTGTTCTAATCTTTACTTTTCTTCCTTTGAGAACACTTGCAGCAGCTACCAAATCTTCGTATTTTGCACCAGTACAAGAACCAATGTATGATTTATCCAATTCTACAGAAGGAGCTTCTCTTACAACAGTTGTATTTTCAGGAGAAAATGGTTTTGCAACAATTGGTTCCATTTCAGAACTTTCAAATTCAAACATTTTAGCATATTCAGCATCATCATCGCCTTTTATCAAATTCATGTTGGTTGCTCCTCTTTGAGTAAGATAGTCAACTACTTTTTGATCTGGTTCTACAATACCATTCTTTGCTCCAGCTTCAGTAGTCATATTACATAATGTCAATCGACTTTCTACAGACATTTCATCAACTCCACTACCACCAAATTGCATAGTTTGATATGCACCACCATCAGTTCCGATTTCACCAATAATTTTTAGAATCAAATCTTTTGCCATCACATGATCAGGTAATTTTCCATTTAGCTTAAAGTAATAAGTTTCTGGAACTTTGAACCAAATTTTTCCATTCAATAAAACATAAGCAATATCAGTATGTCCTAAACCACAAGCAAAAGCACCCAAGGCACCAGTTGTATTTGTATGAGAATCGCCACCAACATACACCTCACCTGGTAACACCATAGATTCTTCATGGGATATGGTATGACAAATTCCATATTGTCCCATTCCATATTTGAAATGTTTTTCAATACCATAATTTTTTGTAAAATTTGATAATTTTACAATATTTTCAGCAGATACTTTTTCTGCCGAAGGAACAAAATGATCTTCAGCTACCCAAACTTTTGCAGGATCCCATAATTTATCAACAGATATTCCTTGTTTCTTTAATTTATCAAATACCTTAATCACTCCCGGTCCTGAAACATCATGCATCATTACCTTGTCCACATTAGCAAAAACCACATCATCTGGGGAAACTGAAGATTTTCCAGCACCACGGGCAAGAATCTTCTCAGTTATATTCATATTCAAAAAAGCTTGTTCTACAGATTAAAAGCTTTTCAGAATCTTTTTGTTTGATATATGAAAACCCAATATCTGGGCCCCATATCGTAAAAAGACTCAAAAAAACTTACGTTTGACCTTCTTTTTGGAGGAGAATGATCTTGAGTGGACTTACATCAGACTAGAAAAGAAAAGGTCCACTGAAGATCAAATAATCAATGAGACTCAGTTCATGTTACTCGGTACAAGGAGCAGGCCATATCCACATACAATGACAGAAACTTTCAAGGATCTCCGAGGATTTAGAGGCTTCTTTGTAGCTTGGAGGATATTCACTTCGTATTTTATGTCTGGACGTAAATGTGTGAAAAAGAAATCAGTTAAACAATTCTTTTTTTGCTTTAATATACAATGTAATTTCTACCGATATTATTATTCCAAAAAATGCTAAGCTGACAGTGTATAATAGGAAATTAAGAAGGAGGATAGATAGAGACAAATATCATCTGAAAAATGGTGCCAGACCCTGCCATGAAAATCATAATTAGGACTTTTTGTTCATGAGACAGTCAAATTGAAAATTTGTTTTATAGTTTACACATAATTTCAACAGAACCCCTTATGAATAATGAATCATATTTTCTAATATGGTGAAAGATGAATCAGTAAATCTGTCTAAATCAAAGAGCCAATTTGGGAAGATAGGGCTTACAATTATGGTGATGGGTATGATAATTCTATATACGGACGGTATCAGACTAACTCAGACGGTTCCTGAAGGCTATCAATTTTATGAACACCCCGAAATTCAAATCCCAATAATTGGAATTATAATTGCATTTTTTGGAACAGGTATTTTCATATATAATTTCAGTAAAGGAAGAAATGTAATTTAATTAATACATGAAATTTCACTTTTAGAACATCCTGATTTGGATAATATCATCTTACATTATCAGTACGAACTAATTTGTCAAAATTTTCTTTACATCTTCAAGATATAACTTTCTAGTACTATTCACTAATTTCCATCTAAACGACATTTCTTTATCTAAAATTTCACATATTTTGCTAATTTCTGTACCTGATTCTAGTTCGTTTTTTGCAATATCTACTAATTCCTGCAGCCGTAGTTTTTTTCTCCAAGTTTGGACGCAATCAACCATGAAATTTTTTTTAGATTAATAAACTAAAAGTGATACTATCAAATCATTACAATCTAAATGAAATTATTATTAAATGTCTAGTATTCGTTTTTTCAAATATATCTTGATGCGGTTTCTGTAGTATACCAGTTATGTTCTCTGTTAACTATGCTGTATTTTTTCTTGCGTACTTTTGCAACATGTCTTTCAAGTCAAACTTATTTTGTGAATACTATGTTACATAATTTGCAAGGAAATTTTTGAGACAATATATCATATTTTGAGTACGAGAGTCCTAAAAACTTCTAATCTTCTGTAACGTTTGAATTTCTCCTAGATGGTCTTACTGGAATGAACAAAATTGTCATAATATGGCTTGCAAAATTTGCTTAAAATACTAACGAATGAATCGTTCATACAAATCATCAGCGTTCAATAAATATTAAATTGTAATAGAATTGTCAATTGGAACTCTCACCAAATTACCTGATTCGGTTTTGGTCTTAAGTTTCGGTTATCAAAAGTATAGTTTTCATATCACATATCTCCAAAGTCATGATTCAAACTATGTTTGATAATCTCAGGATACATGTATTTAATTTTAGTATCAGAATATACAGAAGTATGTCATGCTGCAAAGTAATCAGTACAATCTAGTATAATCGCGTCCAGATATTGTATTACAGTCACACTAGTTCCTTCATAATTATTAAATTTAACAACAAACGTATCAAATTTTTAATTTTCCTGTATCCAATCCATATTTTACTATGACAATTAACTCTTCAACAGTACAAGTTCTCAAAGAATCAGGTATAGAATCAGCCTCAAAAGATTGCAGAACACTCATTTTTTTTCTAACTATTATCTTAACAAGGCGAGGCACATTTTTATCAAATTTTGTATTAATGTGATCTAAAACTTCATCTACTTTCTTTTGTTCCACACCATTATTTTTTTAAAAATAGAGTTAAAGGTATCTCATGATTTATCAGAAACCCCATTTCATAACAATAAAAAAGAAAAAAAATATTCAAAATACGATGCAATTAACAGTTCTACCACTCTTAGCAGATAGAATGGAAGAAAAATTTAATATTTTTGAAATATTGTTAAAAACACTAGAAAAAAACAATGCAGAACTAGAAGAAGGAGATGTTTTAGTTATTTCAACAAAATATATCTCAAATTCACAAGGTAGAATCGTAAATCTAGAGAACATCAGAATTTCAGAGGAAGGTATGAATATTTCAAAAAAATTTCAATTAAAACCTGAAATTGCTGAGATCGTCATTAGAGAATCAGACAAGATTTTTGGTGGAATTGGAGGGTTTGTAATCACATCATCAGATAACATAATGGCACCAAATGCGGGAATAGATAAATCAAATATTAAAAAAGGTAAAGCCATCCTATATCCAATAAATCCATATCTTACTGCAGAGCAAATTCGAAGAAAAATTTTCTTGAAATTATTTATTCATGTGGGAATAATTCTTGTAGACAGTAGACTAATGCCCGCAAGAATTGGCACATCAGGAATTGCAATTTCCTGTGCAGGAATAGAGCCAGTTTTAGATATGAGATCAAAAGAAGATCTAGATGGCAATTCATTAAAAGTTACATTTCAAGCAGTGGTAGACAATATTGCAACAATCGCAAATTACAAGATGGGCGAAGGTGCTGAATTAAAACCATTTGCAATAGTAAGAAATTCAGATGCAAAACTCACAGATAGAAAAATCAGTTCAACAGAAATGGCAATATCCCCTGATCAATGTGTTTACGTGAGAGGTTTATCAAATCCTCCAAAAATATAGCCTATGAATTGGTTCTGCTTTAAATAGAGGAATTTGATGGGGAAAAACAATGGAATATCTTACCACATATCCTAAGACAGTTTCATTTTTTGATGGAATAAAACACCGAATTGATATTGACAGTAAAGAAGGTGTTGAGCAACTCCACATTGTGGTAAAAAAGAGCTTTGAGGAACTGACAAAAATATTCACCGCAGAAGGATTTACCAAAGTTAAACTTGAGCATAAACAACCAGATCAAATTGGAAATGGTCTTAATTTAAAATTAAAAAAACCATGGGAAATGCATGTTAGAATGATTGATCTAAAAAAAGGATTGATTGGAATTCATGCTGAAGTAGAAGTTTCCAGAGATTATTTGCAACACCTATTTTCTCAGAGAACGCCAGTAGTGTATGAAGTAGAAGAGATTCTAAAAAAATATCAAGTGGACTATAGTATTTGGCATGATAAAATCAAAAAAAATGTTCAAGCTATCGTAGATAATTACAAAGTTAAACTTGCAACTCCAAGTATTCCTGTATTTGCATGGAAGCCAATGTTATTTGTAATTGGCACAATTGCATCATTTTATGGTTGGAAATATTTTAACACAATCTGGTAGATAGTCTAAACACCAAGAGTTTCAGCTTTACTCAATTCTAAAAAGACCTTGTCTCCAACTGAAAGACCCATTTCCTTGTATTCGTGCATTTCAAGTTTTAATTGAGTTACTCCGGATTGCATACCCATGCCTCCGCCCATTCCAGACATCATCTTGTTGAGATCCTTCATCATGTCATTCATGTTTGAAAATCCCATAACTTTTGGACTGCCAAAAGGGGCCGGTGGATTTTGGTTTCCTTCTTTAAGATCCTTAATCGAAGACAATGAGACTACTACGTATGGTGCCCCATCAGGTGCTGAATCAATACTTTTTACTACAAATTCTTTTTTCATATCTGATATAGCAACTATCTCCATATAATTTTAATTTTAAGGTGAATTTACACTAATTTGGCCAGGTTTGAAGATTTAATTAGAATTTTCCAGATTTAAAGTCATTGTCAGAAAATGTGAAAACAACATTACGATATTATGGAATTTCACCCTGGGAAATTGAAGTTCTGTATGGATTTCTAAACTCTCATTTTACTATAATTCAAGATGAAATTGAACCAGATGATGAAAAGTTTGTAAGTTTCTTGGATATGGAAATACCTCTTCAATTTAACGAAGCATTTTTCCAATGGTTTGATTTTAAACGTTGGGAAAAAATCAAAGCTGTTTTCAAGGAAATGAAACGAAGAAGAGGTAGTGGAAATGCTTTAAAAATCAGAATCAATTTTTTAGGAAACCCAAAAATTATTTTTACTATAGATATTGAAGATAGGCAGTGGTTTGATAACGCATTAGAAAAAATTGATTTTG
>JAOUAE010000102.1 GCA_029861085.1 Candidatus Nitrosopumilus sp.
TATTCATCAAGTTTGATTTTATTTGAACCAAAAGAATTGGTTTCGATACAATCAGAACCAGCATCCAAATAATCCCTATGAATTTTTTTTATCCATTCAGGATGTGTAATAACCAAACCATCGTTAAAACCGTCTTGATTGTTTGGAAAGTCTTCAGGTTTTGGGTCATGTCTTTGAATTTCAGTTCCCATTGCACCATCAAACAACAGTATTCGATTTTTCATTGCATCAAGAAACGGCTCTTTTTTAGTCAATCCAATTTCAAAATAGTTCAACACAGTTTAACTCTTTTCAGAAAAACTCCAGAGATGTAGAATTGATACGTATGTTGAAATTAGGTTAAAATCAATTCTTTGTACATTTATGCAAAAATTACAAATTAACAATTTAGTTCGTAGTGCTACCTTTTTTCAGCATGCCGGAATCTCCATAGTCTTCGTATTCATGCCCATAATTGCAAAAGGCGTTACAGAATCAATCTTTGAGATTGGACTCTTGGTGGCGTCATTTAGTTTTGCTCAGATTTTATCTGAAATTTATTTTGGTAGGCACTCAGACAAAAAGGGAACCAGGCTCAAATTCATCAGAATTGGCTTTATTGGGTGTGCCATAGCCTTTGGATTGCATTATCTTGCTGACGATCTCACGATGTTTTTTCTTGTAAGGATTGCTGCAGGCATAGCAAGTGGAATAATGATTCCTGCAATGATTGCATACACCTATGAAGCAAACATTGACAAAAAGAGAGCGGCAACCGTAATTTCATTTCATGCATTAGGATGGCTTGCAGGAATTGCAGCAGCAGGGTTTGCAAATGATCTTAAATTAATTTTTCTGATTAGTGCTGCGTCATTTATTGTCGGGTTATTGTTTACAGTCAAACTGCCAAATCCACAACAAGAAAAAGAGCTAAAACCGGGCACCACGAAACAAGTCATTTTAAAAAACAGATTTCTATTCTCATCATTATTACTAAGACATATTGGGGCAGCAGCTGTCTGGACCATTCTTCCAATAGTTTTGATGGAAAAATGGGGGGCTGAACTTTATCAAATATCAATTGTATATGTTGCAAACACAATGACTGCTTTTGTCTTGATGAATGTGATGGCAAGCAAAATTCATCTTTCAAATGTAACAAAATTCAAAATCGGCATCGGTTTTACGACGTTTGTATTTGTGGGACTATCAGTAGTTACAGAGTGGTGGATGGCAATGCCGTTTATGGCACTTGTTGGTGCTACTTGGGCATTTTTGTTCATTGGCGGAAACTTCCATCTGATGGAGAATAATCCACGCTCAACATCAACTGGAATCTTTAGTTCCACTCTATCCATTGCTACAGTTGTTGGTCCAGTGGTTGCAGGAAGTATTGCGTTTTTCTTTGACTATATTGCAGTAATGTATTTTGCAATTGCAATAATTGTTTGTGCATTTATTGTATCACTAAAGGTAAAAAATAAAAACGATTAGAATTTTTGTCATTTTCTTTGTAAGTCACCAAACAAGATTGGAATTTTATTGTAGAGAAAAAGAAAGAATTTGATTTTATTATTCCAAAGATAAAATTGAATAGAAATGGCAATGTAGAATTAAGAGAAAAGATTTTGAGTATGACTCCTGATGAGAGAAAGAAGGCAGGAATTAACAAATCAACATTGTGGTACATTAAAAAGAATTTGTCTGAAGGAAAATCTCCAAAAATCTATGAAAAAATTCTTTTAAAAATTCAATAAAATTAATCCAATTTTGAATATATTTTTAAAAAATAATTGTGATTGTTAACTAATACTAAATTTAGTATAATTACATAAGATCCTATATGGATCTATATAACAAGATATCTGCCGAAGTCTGTGGAATTAATTTTCAAGACGAGAATGAATTGAAATTTATCGTAAAAAAACAAGTGATCAATATCTATGAAACAGATAACGTCATAATCCTGGTTAATCCAAAAGTAGAGAAAATACATTCTACCACCAAAAAAGACAAAACAGGAAATCCTGTTTTACGATTTAGATCTGGAATTGACGTAAACGTAATTCCTAAAAATCAAGTTGACGGTAAAAAACAGGTTAATTTCTAAAGAAATAGTTTCCTCTGAAAATTCTCAACAATTGAAAAGTAACACGAAGAAACTACCGAAAAGGAAATAGAATCTTCAAAAAACACTAGACAATGTTTGAGATACAGGAAATGATGAATTGTATTCGGGACAAATAGAAATAAGAGATAACCTTGAAATTGTAAAATCATCATTCAATATTGTAAACACCATAGTCCAAAAGGATGGTTTCAGATAAGAAAACCAATAGAAAACATGTACAATCAATCTCCATCGACGGAAACTTAATGGCAAAAAATAGAGACATCGATAATCAAACTTGTTCATATAGTCATTTTTCAAAATATCCTTTCATTTCCACGTGGGTGCAATAATACACTACCTAACTATATCCCCATACATGTTGTGCTCCCATACAAATTTGAACTTAAAAAAACTGAATCTCAAAAAGACTATCTTAATCCCCAACGAGACATTACTTTGTTTTCTAGTCTTTTGAAAACAAGACCGTCAATTACAAGTCCAATCATCATAATCACAAGCATTATTCCAATGACTTGAGAGACATCAGTAAGAGAGCGGCCAGCGTTAAGCAGAAATCCCAATCCCAAATATCCAAACAATAGCTCAGCACCAATTACACCCCTCCATGCAAATGCCCAGCCTTGCTTAAAGCCAGAAATCATGTATGGGAATGCAGCTGGAATCAAGACAGCAGTTACCAGTTGACTGCCTTTTGCACCCATATTTTTTGCAGCCTCGATGAAATGTGGGTCAATATTTTTGACACCAGTATAGGTGTTAATGGTAACTGCAAAGACTGCCCCAATTGCAGTAACAAAGATGATTCCGCTATCAGTCAAACCAAACCAAAGTATTCCAAGGGGAACCCAAGCAACTGAAGGGATGGACTGTAATCCTAAAACTAACGAACCGACAGTTTGGTTGACTGCCTCTACTCTTGCCATAAAAATTCCCAAAACAATGCCACCCGCAATTGCAATTGCCAATCCAATGGACAATCTCCACATGCTAGTTACAATTCCATAAAACAGACTGCCATCTGCAGCACCATATGCCAAGTCTTCGGCCACCTCATATGGAGACGGAAAAATATTCTCAGGCCAAACTCCACTCATCGAAACAATTTGCCAGACTACAACAATTCCAATGTAAAATGCAATTCTATGAGGTAGGAAATTTTTTGCCATGATTATCACTCTTTACCTTTCTTAACCTCTGGTCTGAGCTCAGCCAAAATATCGTGTTGGAATTCAAGTAATGATTCGTCTTCAGTGACTCTAGGTCGCGGAAAATTATTGTCAACTTCTTTTTTTATAACTGACGGTCGATTACTGAAGATTGCCACCTTGGTTCCAAGAACTGCAGCTTCTGCAACATTGTGAGTTACAAACAAAATTGTCTTCTGTGTTTTTTCCCAAATTAATTGCATCTCAACTAGCAGCAAATCACGAGTCTGTGCATCAAGGGCTGCAAAGGGCTCATCCATCAGTAATACATCAGGATCCATTACAAGTGCCCTGGCAATGGCTACACGCTGTTTCATCCCAGTTGAAAGTTGGTAAGTGTAAGAATCGGCAAATTTTGTCAGCTGCATCATATCCAAATATCGATGAGATATCTTTGCTCTCTCCTCCTTTGGAATACCTGCCATCTTTAATCCAAATTCTACATTATCTTGAACCTTAAGCCATGGGAATAAGGCACCTTCTTGAAACACCATAATTCTTTCAGGTCCGGTTTCAGTGACAGGACGACCATCAAAGAGAATTTGTCCTTCATCGGGTTTCTCCAAGCCTGCAACTATGCGTAAAAATGTGGATTTTCCACAGCCTGAGGGACCCACCAGGCATACAAAGTCGCCAGCATCAACTTTGAGATTAACACCACCCAGGGCCTTGAGCTTATGAGAGTCATGGCTAAAATATTTCACGATATTTTTTGCCTCTAATTTAGTCATCTAGCTACCCTCCTCCAAACCGGAATTTGAATCAAAAGAGTAAAAAATTGTAGTCAAGTCATAACCATTTCTTCCCAGATATCCTAATGCGTCAGCTTTTTTGGCAATAGAGTGAACAGAATCATTTAGAGGATCGTCAGTAATGACAAGATTAGACAATGCAATATCCACAATTTCATCAGACAGAGACTGACCCAAGTGTGATTTCAGAAAATCATTGAAGACAATTCTGGTTTCAACAGGGTTTTGATTAATCCAGATTGCTGTTTCATGATGGGATGTCAAGAAATCAGAAACTAGTTTTTTGTTTTTCTCAACATAATTTGTATTTCCAATTAAAAGAACAGAGGCAAATTTTTTGTCTGGCCATAGTTCTTCTTCATGGAATAATCTTTTTCCCCCTAGTTCAGTCTCTAGAATAGTTGCCCAGGGTTCTGCAACCCATGCACCATCAATATCTCCTTTGACAAATAATGTGTAGACATCAGGATTTGGAATATTATATACGATTATAGAACCTCCTTTCTCAGCTGGCTTTAATCCGTTTTCAGAAAGATAATTTCGCAGTGAGATGTCCTGAGTGTTTCCAATTTGAGGCGCTGCAATTTTTTTCCCTGCAAAGTCAGATACAGAAGATATCTCAGAGTCAGGATGAACAATAAAGCTTGCGCCACCACTTGCAGCACCTGCGAGAATCTTTACATTGTGATTCTCTGAATTTAAAAATCCAGTAATAGCAGGACCAGGCCCCACATATGCTAAATCGATAGAATTTGCAAACAAGGACTCTATTGCCTGAGGTCCACTATCAAAAACCCTGGTTTCAATTGCTGCATCCGCACCTATGCTTTTTTCAAAAAATCCTTTTTCCATTCCAACTATAGGAATAGCATGACCAATGTTAGGAAAGTAAGCAATACGAATTTTATTTTCATTTGACTCAGCATTAGAGCCAAGAGAGACACCCAATGCGGACAACAAAATGACACCCACAATACCTGCTGAAAGTACTGATCGAGTTTTCATAAAACAGCGTTATATTTCGCGGTTAAAT
>JAOUAE010000103.1 GCA_029861085.1 Candidatus Nitrosopumilus sp.
GACAAAAAAATGCCTCTTTTAGTAACTTTGTTGGACCGGTCGTCTAGTTTGGTTTGGATGACGCACTCACACTGCGTAAGGAAATAATTTCCCGCAAAGGTCGTGGGTTCAAATCCCATCCGGTCCACCTTTTCCAAGTAATGGATACCGATTTTTCAGGCACAAGTCTTGTTTTCGAGTCCGTCTTTTCCAAGTAATGGATACTTTTCAGGTCCATCATCTCCAAGTGAGGTTACCAAATTGGGGATAGAAATGGACGTAGATAGGTGGAAAATAAGAAAAAATATCTTGTAAATTTAATCACAGACTTTGATTTCTGATGCTTCTGCTTTGAAACTAGATTTTGCATGTGAGCCATCACAATTTGGTTTGTTTTCTGATGCAGTACATCTACATAATGCACATAGTCTATTTCCATCAGTTTCTACAATTAATGGACCGTTTTCTTTTGCATTGATTGTTACTTTGACCATATCACAATGTGTCTTTTACCGTATATTACACTGTTTTAAGGGACTTGCCTACTAATTTGAGGATGAAATGGATGCAGACATCTAGAATATTATAAAAAATAGTATTTAGAATATAGTTAAGATTACTTTAATTCATCAAGTAGGTCTTCATCTTTTTTGAAGATCCATGTAAGACCAACGATATCCGATGCAGTTATTCTAGATGAAATGGGATTTTCAGATTCACGTTTAACCAGAGAAATAGACTGGTTTGGGACAGGTTCATGTTTGTATTGCATTAAAGTTGACATAATTTAGATATACAAAATTTGCTTAAAACATTAACGAACAAATCGTTCATACAAATCATTAGTATTCTCTAAATACTATTTTACAAAATATAATACAATTGGAATTGTCACCAGACAATAAATCGTTGCGGGTCTTAAGTTCCAATTTTATTCATTTTAGAACCATTTTGGAGATAAAAGTGGACGTAGATAAGACAGTTATTCTACAGATGTTGAAGACTTTCTATTTGCCAATACAAAAATAGCAATAACAATTCCGACAAAAGTAATCTGAAACACTTCAGTTAAAATTCCGTTGTCACTGATTCGTCCTCCTCTTCCAGTAATGAAGTTGTCAGAAATTCTAGTGATCACCCAAATTAGAATAAAGATGATTGTTCCTCCAAGGCCTACTCCATACCAGACTTGTCCCCATTTTCTTGCCATGGGAACAGCCCAGAAGATTTGTGCAGTACCACCAACAAGAAAGGGAATTTGAGTGTTAATACTGTTAGAATCATATCCTAAAACTACATGTATGATCCCTGCAATTACAGTTGTCGCTGTCGCTGCATAAAATAGAATGTCCAGTTTATTCATTTTAAATCAGAAAAAATGGGTTATGCGTTTTCGCCAGTTGTTTTGTGTTTTCCACATGAACCCTTCTCTTTGGTAATTGGTTCAGTTAGTTGTTCTCCTGTTCCTGCATCAAGAATATACATTATCTTTGTATCCGATTCTGTGTAGTCAATTAGTTTCCATACAAGAAAATACTGACCTGAATCATTTACAGCCTTTTTGAGTTTGGCTTTGTCAACATCATATCCTTGTCTTGCTTGTTCTTCAGATATGGCACTGTCTCTGACATCGTCAATGTTAGTGTCCTCAGAAATCTCTATTGTTCCAACTGCATCGTCAATTGGTACAACCCATCTTTTGTAGGACTTGCCATCAGAATCTGCAAAGGCAGGAGCAATAGAGCCAAACACCATTACAACTGCTAGAAAAGATAACAGAAATGTTGGAACGAGTATACTCGTGATATGATATATTCAAAATCAGATATAAAGAATATGGACAGATTCTATGAAAAATGTCTGAAATTTAAAGTCCAAAAACCTTGTTTTAGAAATACATTTTGAAATTTCCTTTAGTTCTTTGAAAATACAATTATGGTAAAAATGAAAAATTAGGATTGCTGAGTAAGCAGTGATTCCCATTCATCCTCATCACTTACTTCGTCTAGTAGAACTGTCTTAAACAGCTCAAATGTAACATAGTCTTTGTCCTTGTATTTTTCAGTCATTTTGTTATAGAAATCTACAGCTCCTCTTTCTGCATCAATTACATCTTGAATCACTTGTTTCAAGTTACTCGGATCTTTTGGAGGTGCTTTGTATCCACCTGCTGCAACTGTAGGAAGACTGGCAAAATCCATTTCAGGCTCACCGCCTAATTCCATAATCCTATTGGCAAATTTTTCAGCATGTAATAATTCATCAGCTGATTGTGCAGTAAGACGTGAACTAATTGCATCAGCATTTATTCCACTTACCCAATGAGCTGCTAACCAATATTGATAGTGAGCACACCACTCATCTGCATATGCCTTGTTGAGATCTGCAATTACTTCATTTACATCAACTTTTGCAGCAACAATTTCTATTCCTTTTTTACCCATTACAATATTATTCATTAATTGTCAATTTAACCTTAGTACGATTTTCAAAACTGATTTTTGGATTTTATGTGAAAAATATAGAAAAAGGGAGGTTAATCCAATTTTATCATTTTAGAGAGTTTGCAAATTCTTGCAAATGTACAATCTTCTCATCTAAGGATAGTGCTGAGAATTCTTCCATCTTAGATTCGAATTCTGCATGTTTTGCATCTTTTTCTTCATCAGATAGATTTGCATATTCTTGTTTCATTTCCTTAAAGTGAGACTTGATTAGTTCTCTATCTTCATCAGAAATTGAAGAAAATGCTTGTTTCATTTCCTTAAACTGTGCAAACTTTGCTTCACGTTCTTCTGGAGATAGATCTGCAAATTTATCCTTCATGCCATGATGAGACCATTTACCATCCATTGAAGAACGATCAAATGATTTCTCAATGGAAGTAATCTCAAATCCTTGTAGAGCATCTACAACATAGATAGTTGCAGACTTTGTTCCATCATCATTTTTTGTCATGGTAACAATTTTCCAAACGAGGAATTTATCACCTGCATCATTTACTGCAATGCCAAGACTGGCTTTCTTTGCATCAGGGTAATTGGAAATTGCAACAGACATAGCAATTACTTCATCTTTTTTATCATGAATTGTTTCTCTAGTTACTGGTTCAGAGCCTGATAGTTCACCTAGGTTTTTGGGATCATTATCTATGTAGCATCGCATTAAACTAAACCCCCATTTTTTTAGTTTGGTTTGTATGTCCTGCATTCTTTTTATGAAAAATCCACATTCTTATTATTTGGTAATTGTTCTTTACTTCTTGTGGCAGATAGACGAATCATGGTGTGCTTGGATGGTTCTAAAGATTCTATTCGTGCCCTAAGAACTGCCATTTTATTTGCAAGGCAGTCTGATGCCACAATTGTTGGCGTTCATAGCAATGTATCCCAAGGTTCCCCTAGATCATTTTCCAATCCAAAGATAACAGAGGAAAAATGGTCAAAGAAAACAAGAAAAATTATGCAGTTTGCCAAAGACAAATGTAAGATTAGGAGAGTAGAGTTTGAAGGAATTGTCATTGCAGGTTACAATGCGGGTAATGATCTGGCAAGTTTTGCGAATAATAAAAAGAACAGAATTGAACACATAGTTATTGGCTCTCAAGGAACTGGGTTTCCAAAAGGAGGATTTTTTGGGAGTGTCTCCAACTTTGTTTTGCACAAAGCAAAGATGCCAGTTACAATTATGAAATAACACAGGTTCAGAAAAAAATTAGAAATTGTTAGATAATTCCAATTTTAATAATGCAAATTAGCCATAAATTTGGTTTTATAATTAAAATAATAAAAAACAGATATGACTACGTAACTTGGTTGTCACGTAGTCAATATACCTGCATATACAATTCCCACAATTTTTTCCAAAACAGAAGTGTATGCTGCAAATATTGACGCTTTTTTGACGCTCACATATCCCTTTGTTTCTTGTTTCGCCATCATCATCAAAGACTTCATTTGTTTTACCTCATGCATCTTATGTTAAAATCACTCATGAAGCAGTAGCAACACAATGTAACACAAGAACTTTTTTGATAAAATGGCGATTTCAAAATATTGTTTATGATTGAATTTTTTGTTTTAACACAATGCGAGTAAAAACAATCCCTGTGATTGTAGCAAACCACAGAGTAGACAATCTCATAAGTATTACAAGTGAGGATGCAACAGAAAGATCCAATCCCTGCCTTACCAAGAGAAAGTCTGCAACTCCTTCGCTGACCCCTATGCCACCTGGCAAAAGAGACAAGATCCCATAGCCTAACGATGTAAGATAAATTTGAGAGGTCAAAAGATATCCCAAGTCAATATTTAATGCGAGAAAAACCACATACACTGCCAAAGAGTCTACACTCCAACCTAAAATACTGAATAGCCATCCACGGATCATGCTTTTGGGTTTTGTTAAAATCGCAAAGGACTTGCTAGGTCCGATGTTTGGAAAATTTTTTGATATAAAATTTATTTTTAGGATTTTGGAATAAAATACCAAGGAAATTTTCTGACTTTTAATTACAAGATATAGACATCCAAGCAGAATTGACGAAATAACAATTAAGAATACGGATACTAAACCAAAGTGAATTGACAGAGTAATGAGAATTATGGATGTCCCTGCAAGTAAATCATGATATCTCTCAAGAAAAATAACAGCGATTGATTTTTCAGTAGGTATATTGAATATTTTTTTTAAATAAATCGACTTGATGAAAGTGCCTATGCTTCCAGGAGTGATGACCAGTGAAAGGCCTGACATGTAGATCATCATGTTTTGGGATGATGGGATCTCTTCACCTAGCATTCCAAGCATATCCTTTTGGCGAAAGCTTTTGATCACATGAGCTAAAAACCCGAGGACAAATATCAAAAATAGAAACTCTACTCTAATTTGCAGAAAATACTCGGATATCTTTTCAACATCTGATACTAAAATTAATAGAACATAGAAAAATGCGGTTCCAAGAATAATCCACAAAAATTTCCCTTTGATTACATCTAAAATTTTCATGTCGTATCAAAATACCTCAATATACATGAAAGAGAGAAGCCCAAAAAATTCTACAAAATTTATGTCATCTGTCTTGTATTTTGCATCTTTCCTTCCTTACTTGGACATGA